>CAKTTM010000044.1 GCA_934615145.1 uncultured Clostridia bacterium
GACAAGGCGTGACCAGCCACAAACCAGCACAACTTTTCAGGCAATATGCCGTCCCTCAGATGGTGGGCTTGCTATTCAACTCCATCTACCTGATTGTCGACGGCGTCTTCATCGGCAACCGTCTGGGGCGCGAGGCGCTGGCCGCCGCCGCTGTGTCGGTGCCAGCCATCGAGATGCTCATCGCGCTGTCGATGGCCGTCACCTCGGGCGCCACCATCCTGATCTCCGGCAGCCTGGGCCGCGGCGAGGAAGCCGCGGCGCGGCGGCGCTTCATGCTGTCGCTGTCGGTCACGATGGCCATGGGTCTATTGATATCCGCTGCGGGCCTTGTGGGCAGCGGGCGGCTGGCGCGGCTGCTGGGCGCGACGCCTGAGATACAGGGCCAGGCGCAGACCTATCTGTGGTATATCCTCAGCTTCTCGCCCTTCTTGCTGTTCAGCTTTCTGATGGGCGGCCTGGTGCGCAGCGATGGCAGGCCCCGGCTTGCGATGATCGCCATGACCCTGGGGGCTCTGAGCAATGTGGCCCTGGACTGGCTGTTCATGTACCCACTGAACATGGGCATCGCCGGCGCCGCGCTGGCCACCGCCATCGGACCCATGATCAGCGTGGCGATCCTGCTGCCGCATTTCTTGAGGAAGAAGGGCAAACTGTACTTCTGCCGCGCGCCTCAGCGCCTCAAGGAGGCCGCGCAGATGCTGACCCTGGGATTCCCCGCCTTCATCATGGAGTTTACGATCGGGGCGATCACGCTGTGCTACAACTTGGCCATCGTGCACCAGGGCTATGGCCAGCTGGGGTTGGCGGCCTTTCTGCTGATCGGCTACCTGATGCTGATGCTGATGACGGTCTTCCTGGGCCTGGCGGAGGGCCTGCAGCCGGTCTTTGCCTACCTGGCGGGCGCGGGCGAGCGGACGCGCCTGCAGCAGCTACTGAGCTACGCCAGGCGCGCATTGCTATTCTCAGGCCTGCTGTGCTGCCTGGTCATCTGGCTGTTTCCCCACAGTTTCTACGCGCTGTTCGCGGCGGGCGACAGCGTGCTGATACAGTTCGCGGCCGCGCAATCGCGCCCCTACTTCAGCGGGCTCTTCCTGGCCGGTCTCAATATCCTGCTGATCGTCTACTGGCAGGCCACGGGCGCGCCTTCGCGGGCGATGCTCATCTCCCTGCTGCGCAGCCTGATACTGCCGCCTGTGCTGCTGTTCGCGCTGCCCTTCCTGCTGGGGCGCGAGGTCATCTGGCTGGCGCACAGCCTCAGCGAGACGCTGACGCTGCTGGCCGTGCTCTGGCTGATGCGCACAGCCGACGCGCGGCAGCGCCTGACGCTCGCCGATACGCCCTGAGGCAGGCAGGGGTGAGGGCCAGTTTGCCTGCCCCAATAGAAAAAGCCGACAAAATTGCTCGGATTTGACCAAAATCAAATCCAAGGGCGCTTTTTGCGTGTATACTGTCCATGAGATATCTGGCAGCACGCTGCCTTTTGAAGGAAGGAGAAACCATGGATCGCAAGGAGAGGGTCAAGCACTTTATCAGCCAGGTCAGCCAGGGGCGGGATCTGGAGGAGGTAAGGCAGGAATTCCGCGCCGAGTTTCACGATGTGCCGGCCGAGGAGATCGCAGAGGCCGAGCGCCTGCTGATGGAAGAGGGCATGGCGCTGGAGGAGGTACAGGGCCTGTGCTCGGTGCACGCGGCGATATTTGAGGGCGCGGTGCAGTCAGGCGGCGCGCAGGAGCCCCAGGGCCACCCGCTGTATATCTTTGGCAAGGAAAACGAGGGCCTGCGCGCGCTGCTGGATCAACAGCTGCAGCCCGCCTACGAGGCCTGGCAGGCCGATGAGGCTGAGGGTCGCGTGGCGCTGCTGCGCCATCTCAAGGCTCTGGCCGCCATTGACAAGCACTACGCCCGCAAGGAAAACCTCTTCTTCCCCTACCTGGAGAAGGCCGGTGTCACCGCGCCGCCCAAGGTGATGTGGGGCGTGGATGATGAGATCCGCTCACTGATCAAGCAGATGACAGCCGCCGTTGATGCCGGCCAGGTGGATGAGGCCCAGCGCCTCTACCCGCTGATGATGGACGAAGTGCGGGGCATGATCACCAAGGAAGAGGAGATACTAAAGCCCCTGCTGCGCCAGCACATGGACGAGGAGGCCTTTGCCACCGTGGCGCGCGAGAGCGACCAGATCAGCTTCGTCTTCGTCGACGGCGTGGAGGGCGCCAGCCTGTCCGACAGCCGCGCCTTTGCCAAGAAGGGCAACGCCGAGCCTGAAAGCTGGGGCGACGCGCCCATCCAGCTGCCCAGCGGCTACTTCCAGGCCAAGGAGCTGATCGCCCTGCTCAACACCCTGCCCTGCGACATCACCTTTGTGGCGGCGGATGACACGGTACACTACTTTAGCGAGCAAAAGGAGCGCATCTTCCCCCGCACGCGCACCATCATCGGCCGCCAGGTCTCCGACTGCCACCCGCCCAAGTCGCTGGACGCCGTCACCCAGCTGGTGGATGCCTTCAAGGCCGGCACCAAGGACAGCGAGAACTACTGGATACAGCGCGGCGGCAAGTTCATCCTGATCCGCTTCTACGCCGTGCGCGACACCGACGGCACCTACCTGGGCGTGCTGGAGTGCACCGAAGAGATATCCGAGCTGCGGACCCTGGAGGGCGACAAGACGCTGATGAGTTGAGGCCCGGCCCAAGCCGCGCCCGCTTTTGACCCAGGCCACCTAAAAGTGCTATGATGCAAGGCGTTATGGCACTTTTTTCGTGCCCGGAAAGGATGGGCCCCACATGACACAGACCAAGGTGATCACCACCCACAGCCAGACCCGCCAGATGGCGCAGACAGGCATGTTTACCGCGCTGCTGGCGGTCTGCTCGCAGATAGCGGTGCCCCTGCCCATGGGCGTGCCCATCAACCTGGCGCTGCTGGCCGTCTACCTGGCCGCCTTCCTCCTGCCCAGGCGGCAGGCGCTGCTGTCGGTCAGCATCTTCCTGCTGCTGGGGGCCATCGGCCTGCCGGTGTTCGCCAACTTTCAGGGCGGGCCCGCGGCGCTCTTTGGCAAGACGGGCGGCTATTTGCTGGGCTATCTGGGCACGGCGGCGGTGGTCAGCGTATGTCAAGACTGGGCGGATAACTTCTGGAAGCGCTGCCTGATCTGCGCGCTGGGCCTGCTGGCCTGCTATGTGCCGGGCACCGCCTGGTTCATGCTGATCACCAATCTGAGCCTGCCGGTGTCGCTGGGCTACTGCGTCTACCCCTTCCTGCCCGGCGACGCGCTGAAGATCGCGGCCGCGGCCTACGTCGCCCCCAAGCTGCAGCGCGCGATGGCGCGGCTTTAACATAGGCCATGGATAACATGCTGTCCTACCTCGACTGGGCGGGCGAGCAGCACATGCTGGCCTTGCCCTTTAATGAGCTGGATGGCATCTGCCTCTCCCAGGTGGTGCACCTGCCGCTGGAGGAGGCCTTCCAGTGGCGGGCTGAGCTGAGCCTGCGGGAGGCGGCCCTGGCGCTCAAAGACATCACGGCCGACAAGCTCTATGAGAGCCTGCTGCGCAGGCGTCTGGAGACCCTGCGGCTGATGGGCGAGGCGCCCCGCTACCAGGGCTTTCGCTTAAGCCGCTTTGTGGATCAGATTTCGCTGGCCGACGAGTCGCAGTTCTGCGCGGTGACGGCGACCGGGCCCGACGGCGTGCCGGTCATCTGCTTTCGGGGCACTGATCTTAGCCTGGTGGGCTGGAAGGAGGACTTCAACATGTCCTTTGCCAGCCCCGTGCCCGCCCAGCAGCAGGCGGTGGATTACCTGCACCAGGTGGCGGGGCACACGGCGGCGCCCATCATCATGCTGGGCCACTCCAAGGGGGGCAACCTGGCCGTCTACGCCGCCGCCTTTTGCCAGCCCCAGGCGCAGGACAGGCTGCAGCGCGTCTATACCTTCGATGGCCCCGGCCTCTCGCGGGCGGATGCCACCAGCCCGGGCTATCTGCGCGTGGCTGAGCGCATCCACAGCTATCTGCCGCAAAACTCAGTGGTGGGCGTGCTGCTGCACCAGCACAAGCCCTTTCATGTGGTGCGATCCAAAGCCATCAGCCTGTTTCAGCACGACGCCTACAGCTGGGTGGTGGAGCAAGCGCAGCCCCGCTTTGTGCGGGAGGCCGCGCTCACCCGCCACAGCCAGATGCTGGACAATGTGCTCGACCAATGGCTGGAGGACATGAGCCTGGACGACCGCAGGCTATTTTGCGATGCCATCTACGAGGTGCTGACCGCCGGCGACGACCAGACGCTGGGCGAGCTGGTGCGGCTTGACTACCGCAAGGCCATGAGCATCTTAAAGGCCATGAAAGACCTGCCGCCCCAGGTGGGCAAGGCGCTGGGCCAGGCGATCAAGCTGCTGCTGCAAGGCACGCTGGAAAGCGCGCTGGACATCGCCAAACAGGCCGTGAGCGACTTGCTGCCCGGCGACGAGAATAAGGACGAGGACAAGGAAGCGGCGCCGCCGCGCCTGCCCTGACCGGCGTCCCGGCCTTACCAGATTTTCACCGCCTGTTCGCTTGGGCTTGATCGCCCAACATGATACACTTTGGCCAGGCCCCCTTGGGGCAAGCACGCGCAAGGAGGAAAAGCATGCGTTTGACCATCGTCCGTCACGGCCCCACCAGGGGCAATGTTTTGAAGCAGTGGGTCGGTTCCACCGATATGCCGCTGTCGCCCGAGGGGCTGAGCATCACACAGGCCGCCCGCAAGGATGACAGCATCAGCCTGGTGCATGTCACACCGCTGCAGCGCACCCAGCAGACCGCCGCCATCCTCTACCCCAAGGCCCGGCAGATCATCGTGCCCGACCTTCAGGAGATGAACTTTGGCGTCTTTGAGGGCAAGGGCTATGAGGAGCTTGAGCATGACCCCGTCTTCATCAAGTGGAATGAAAACGGCGGCCTGGACCCCATGCCCGGCGGCGAGGGCCGCCGCGGCTTTGGCGAGCGGGTGGTGACAGCGCTGCGGGGGCTCGTCAGCCAGAGCATCCAGCAAGGCGACAAGGAGCTGCACATCCTCGCCCACGGCGGCACCATCATGGCGCTGCTGGCCATGCTGGGCGAGCCGCAAAAGCCCTACCAGGACTGGTGGGTGGACAACCTGCAAGGCTACAGCATGCGCATCGATAGGGATACATGGGCGGATGAACCCAGGCTGTATGATATTGAGGCGATCAGCTTCGCCGATTGAGGCTGCTGCTTGATGCAGCCTATTGCAATGATGTCAGTATGGCGGCCTTGCTGATGATGCCGGCCAGCCTGTCCCCATCGCGCAGCACCGCGATGGGGTATTTTGTTTGCGAGGCCATTGGCAGGAGCTCGGATATCTGGGCATCGGGCGTGGTGGTGGCCACATCGCGCACGATGGCCTCCTCAAAGCTCATCTCGCCCGCGCGCACGCGGAAGGCGGCGTCCAGCGGCAGCACGCCCACAAAGCGCATCCTGTCATCGACCACATAGGCGCTGGACAGGTCATTGGCGCGCATCTGCCGCAGGGCGCTGCTGGCGCCTTCGCGCAGCTTGACCAGGCAGCTGGGCACCTGCATGAAGCTTTTGACATTGTATACCTGCGCCTTGTCCGCGCTGTTGATAAAGTCGCGCACATAGTCGTCGACGGGGTTGAGGCTCATGTTTTCGGGCGTGTCGGTCTGCACGATGCGGCCATCGCGCATGATGGACACGGTGTTGCCCAGCTTGAAGGCCTCATTGATGTCATGGGTGATGAAGATCACTGTCTTGTTGAGCTTGTCTTGTATATCCAGCAGCTCAAACTGCATGTCCCTGCGCACCAGAGGGTCCAGCGCTGAGAAGGGCTCATCCATCAGCAATATCTCCGGATCGTTGGCCAGCGCGCGGGCGATGCCCACCCGCTGGCGCATGCCGCCGGACAGGTCACCGATGGCCTTGTCCTCCCAGCCCTTGAGGTTGACCATCTGGATGATATCCATGGCCCTGTCGCGGCGCTGCTGCAGGGGCACACCGCGCACCTCCAGGCCATAGGCCACATTGTCCAGCACATTGCGGTGAGACAGCAGGCCAAAGCTCTGAAAGACCATGGAGACCTTCTCGCGCCGGTAGTCGCGCAGCTGCCGGGCGCTGAAGCCCTGCAGATCCTGGCCTTCAAAGCGGATGGTGCCGCCTGTGGGCGCCAGCAGCAGGTTAAGGCAGCGCACCACGGTGGACTTGCCCGAGCCTGACAGACCGATCAGCGAGAAGATGCGGCCCCGCTCCACATCAAAGGACACATTGTCGATGGCCACCGTAACGCCCGTTTCATGCAGTATGTCTTGCTTGGGCTTCCCTTGCTTGAGCATCTGGCGGGCGGCCTCCTTGCGCCGGCCAAAGAGCATGGACAGATTGCTCACGGCCAGGATGATGTCCTTGTCTGTGGTCTGATTGATATTGTCTTGCTGTGTCATGCCGATTCCTCCTTCCTGGCCAGGCCCTGGGTCAGGCGGTCGATGATGACCGCCACGATCACGATGGCGATGCCGGCGGCAAAGCCCCGGCCGCTCTCCAGGCGGTTGATGCCGGTGAGCACTTCGGAGCCCAGGCCCCTGGCGCCGATCATGGAGCTGGTCACCACCATGGCGATGGCCATCATGATGGTCTGGTTGATGCCCGCCATGATGGTGGGCATCGCCTGGGGGATGAGCACCTTGACCAGCATTTGCATGCGGGTGGAGCCAAAGGCGCGCGCGGCCTCCACCACCTCGCCGTCCACGCTGCGCAGGCCCAGGCTGGTCATGCGCACGATGGGCGGCATGGCGTAGATCACGGTAGCGATCACCGCCGGCACATTGCCTAGGCCCAGCAGCATCACCGCCGGGATCAGATAGACGAAGCTGGGCATGGTCTGCATGGTGTCCAGCACCGGGCGCAGCAGCCTGCCCGCGCGCCTGCTAAAGGAGATCAGCACCCCCAGCGGGAAGCCCAGCAGCAGCGCGATCAGCACCGAGGTGATGATGATGGCCAGCGTCGTATACATCAGCGGCCACAGCCCGATGGCGCCGATGAACAGCAGCATGCCCGCGTAGAGCAAGGCGCGCAGCGGCTTTCGGGTGATTTTGAGCGTCGCCAGCAGCACCAGCAGTATCAAAGCCCACCAGGGCAAGAGGTTCAGCGCGCCCTGCACCCCGCGCAGCATGGCGCGCAGCGCCTGGGAGAGCGCGTCAAAGAAGGGCGACCAATTGGCCATCATGTAGGCGATGGCCTGGTCGATGGGCTCAGTGATGTTCAGCCGCAAGCCCTCCGGAAAATCTGTCAGCCAAGTATTCATGTCGTTTCACCTCACACTATCTTGGTACGCAGCACAAATGGCCCGGCCTGGCCGACCAGGCGGCCAGGACCGGGCGATGCGCGGTAAAGTTACAGGGCGTCTCGGACCAGCTTAGCCTGCTCAGCGCTCAGCCACTCATCCAGCAGCTGATCGTTCTCGCTCAGGAACCAGCGGGCCGCCTCCTCATAGGAGGCCTGATGGTCATTGATATAGGCCAGGGCCTGCGAGGTCAGCGCGCTGGAGGTGCTGTACTTGCCCAGGAAGGCGGAGAACTCGGGGAACTCAGTGACAAAGTCAGGGTTCACCGCCACCGTCAGGCGAATGGCCGGGAAGGCGCACTCGCCCAGCAGGTACTTGTCTTCCTCGTAAGGGGCATCCTCCAACAGCACCAGGTCGTACTTGCCTGTGATCCAGGCTGGCTCCCAGTAGTAGGCGACGATGGGCTCGCCCTTTTCATAGGCGCCCACGATGGCTGCGGCCAGCGCCGCGTCAGAGCCAGGATCGATGTAGTTGTACTGTTTATCCAGCCCATAGAAGTTCAGCTTCTTGCGCAGGATGTCGTCCACCTGCCAGCCGGAGATGGCGCCATAGACCAGGCCCTTGCCAGGCTCCTCAGGGTCGGCGAAGAGCTGGGCATAATCCTTCAGATCGCTGACGCTTCTAAGCTTCGCCGCCATGGGCTCGATGCCGCGCGCCGCGTCACCTTCGATGACATAGCGGGGCACATACAGGCCCTGCATGTTGTCGTCATAGTTGACGCCCAATTCTTTGAACTTGCCTGCCGCCACATCCTCCCGGTAGGGCGCGATGGAGTCCGTCCAGGTCTCCATGTAGACATCGATGTCGCCGGTCTTCAGCGCGTTGTAGGTGATGGCCGTGGAGCCGGAGATCTCGCTGGTGCTCAGCCCAAAGGCCTTGTCGGCGATCAGCTGGGCCACGGCGTTGTGGAATTTCATGCTGTCCCAGCCCGCGTCGCCAAAGACGATCTCCCGGGCGGCGGCCTGTCCCGCGCTGCCCAGCAGCAGCGCCAGGCTCAGCAGGCTGGTCAGCAGTATGCGTCGAAAGTGCTTGTTCATGGGGTATCCTCCTACCTTGTGTCCAGCCCAACAACCTGCCCAGCATTCATCTGTGCAAGCCCTTGGGCTCTATGTCGAGACGGGACGCACAGGAGGGCGCGGCCCGGTCGCTGTAACAGCCACAGGCTGTGGTGACTGAAGAGCAACAATGGGGACAGCATACCATAGATCAAAAAAGATGTCAAAAAGGGATACCGTTTTATACCAGAGAGAAGGCTTTGGCGCGCCGCCATCTGTACTTTTTGCGTTCTTCCCCGATGCTTTCCTTGCCCCGCGGGGGTCACTCCTCTATACTGATTGGCACGAAGATGATCAAAGGCGGGCTTTGCCTCGCCCATGAAAGGAGCCATTGTGCCAAATTACAGCGTCAGGGATGAGGTTTTTAAGCGTGCTGCCGAATTGTTCCCCACGCCTTTTTACCTATACGACGAAAAGGGCATCCGCCAGGCTGCCCGCCGCATCAACCACGCCTTCCAGTGGTCGCCCGGCTTTAGAGAGTACTTTGCCATCAAGGCCCTGCCCACCCCGCATGTGCTGCGCCTGCTGCTGGAGGAGGGTTGCGGCCTGGACTGCGCCTCCTTGAGCGAGCTGGTGATGGCCCAGCGCCTGGGCGTCAGCGGCGATCTGCTGATGTTCAGCGCCAATGCCATGCCGCCGGATGAGTTCACCTACGCGCGGGGGCTGGACGCCATCATCAACCTGGACGACATCACCGACATCGAGACCCTGCGCACCCACGGCGGCATCCCGGAGACCATCTGCCTGCGCTACAACCCGGGCGGCGAGTTTGGCGATGGCAAGGGCGTCATGGGCAGGCCGCAGGACGCCAAGTATGGCATGACCAGGGCGCAGCTGAGCGAGGGCCTCAAGACCCTCAAGGCCCTGGGCGCCAAGCGCTTTGGCCTGCATGCCTTCCTGGCCAGCAACATGAACAACCACGAGTATTACCCGGCCCTGGCCAAATTGCTCTTTGCCACCGGCAAGGAGCTGCAGGCCGAAGTGGGTCTGCCGCTGGCCTTCCTCAATCTCTCTGGCGGCGTGGGCATCCCCTACCGGCCCGAGGAGGAGGAGGCCTACATACTGCCCATCGGCCAGGGCGTGGAGCGCGAGTACCGCGCCGCCTTTGGCGACCCGGCCACCGCGGGCGTTGCCATCAAGACTGAGCTGGGCCGCTATGTGACCGGGCCCTCTGGCTGGCTGGTCACCCGCGCCCACCATGAAAAGCGCATCTACAAGCACTATATCGGCGTCGACGCCTGCGCCTCCAACCTGCTGCGGCCGGCCATGTACGGCGCCTACCACCACATCAGCATCGTGGGCCGCCAGCATGACGAGCCCACCCATACCTATGACATCACCGGCGCCCTGTGCGAGAACAATGACAAGTTTGCCGTTGACCGCCGCATGCCGGAAATCAAAATGGGCGACCTGCTGCTGATCCACGACGCCGGCGCCCATGCCTTTGCCATGGGCTACCAGTACAATGGGCGCCTGCGCTCGGCTGAGGTGCTGTACCGGGAGGACGGCTCCTTCCAGCTGATCCGCCGCGCCGAGACGCCGGAGGACTACTTCCATACGCTCTATGGCGAGGGACTGCCTGCTTTCTAATACTGAACTCAATCGTCAACGCTTTGATGAGCCGGTGTTTTTGCGCCACCCGCAAGCTCAATCGTCGCAGCCCTCCTTCGCAGAGCTCAGTCACGCTGCTCGTTTCGCTTGAGGGCTCCGCTTGCCTACCTCCGCCACTGGCGGCGGCAAGCTCCGCCCCCGCGTCGCCTCTTTCACTCAGCGTAGCGCCGCTACCCCACAATTCACAATGGTCGATACCTCTCCCTCGCGGAGGCTCGGTCAGGTATCTCCCTTGTTCATTGGGCTTTGGCTCGTCAACCCTTATTCGGACAATTTGCTAAGCAGAGATTCTCAAGGTTGAGTTGTAGTAACGATTCAGCCATTCCAAGGGCGAGAGATAA
>CAKTTM010000045.1 GCA_934615145.1 uncultured Clostridia bacterium
GAATCTGATTCGGACCTCGTCCCGGTCAAAGATTCCGTCAAGAGGGATGAGCTACGCGTGGTTGCTTCTGCCCTGGTCATGCTGCTATACGCTATCTTCTTTGAAAAGCTCGGATATTTTGTGTCTACAGGTTTGATGATCACTGCCTTCCTGGCCCTGCTTGGAACGAAGAAATGGCACCACTATGTCATTTCGTATGGGCTGGCCCTTTTGGTTTGGGCAGGGTTCAAGTTCCTACTGTCAGTACAGTTGCCGTAAAGGAAGGATGTGATATTGTGTTTGCTGAAGTTCTGCAGAATGTCTTCTCCATACCGAGCATTCTTTGGATGAATATCGGAATTGCGGCAGGGATCATCGTTGGTGCCCTGCCCGGTCTGACAGGCACTATGGCCATCGCGCTGCTGTTGCCGGTCACCTATGGCATGGACTCCATCTATGCGATGATGCTTCTGCTTGGCGTCTATTGTGGCGGGATATATGGCGGGTCGATCACTGCCATTCTGATAAACACTCCAGGAACTCCGGCCTCAGCTGCCACTGCGCTTGATGGCTATCCCATGGCTAGAAAGGGCTTAGGGAAACGTGCGCTTCACCATGCTCTGGGTGCATCCCTTGTTGGTGGCCTGTTGTCAGTGGCGGTTCTGATCGTCGCCGCGCCTGCGATTGCAAAGGTGGCGCTGAGCTTCGGCTCTCGCGAATACTTCGCTCTTGCGGTCTTCGGACTGACCATCATAGCCAGTGTGGGTGGCGGATCCATGATCAAGGGCCTGCTGATGGGCTTCCTTGGCTTGTTGCTGAGCGTGGTAGGGATAGACTCTCTAGATGGTGTATCGCGGCTGACATTTGGCAATATTTACCTGGAAGGTGGATTCAGCATCATCCCTGTGCTGATCGGTCTGTTTGCCATCACCGAGATCATGAACAAGACGAGAACCGTCCATCACCCAGTGGGAGAGGCCATCGCGGTGGGCAACGAAAAGGTCTCACTTCGGGATGTGCTCAAGCACAAGATGGTTCTGCTCAAGAGCAGCATTATTGGTGTGTTCATTGGAGCCTTACCGGGTACCGGTGCTGCCTTGTCCGCGTTTTTGGCCTACAACGAAGCGCATCGCGCCTCCAAGCATCCTGAAGAGTATGGCAAAGGCAGCGAGGAGGGCTTGATAGCCGCGGAATCCGCTAACAACGCAGTAACCGGTGCAACACTAATTCCCATGCTGACACTTGGCATACCTGGAGACACTAACACAGCCGTCATGCTCGGTGCCTTGACGATGCAGGGTATACAGCCAGGACCAAGGCTATTCACCACACAGCAGACCTGGGTATACACCATCATGTTGGGCCTGATTATCATTAACTTGTTCATGTACCTGCAGGGCAGGGTATTCATCAAAGGCTTCGTCAACATCACCAAGGTGCCGGTGAACCTGCTGGTGCCTGTGCTCGTTGTGCTATGCATGATAGGGGCCTATACGGTGAAGTTTAATGTCTTCAACTGTGTCGCCATGATTGTGATCGGCTTACTTGGATATCTGCTGCAAAAACTGGAGTTTCCCCTGACACCCATGGTGATAGGCCTGGTGCTCGGCAACCTGTGCGAGTCGAACATGCGACGAGCTCTCTTGCGCTCGCGGGGCAACTGGATGACATTTTTCGAGTCTCCAGTAGCAGCTGCCTTTCTTATTCTGGCGGTACTGATGCTGTTCCTCCCCACCATACGGGCCTGGCGGGCCAAGAGGAAGCAGTCAGCCACATAGTGGGGGAAAGGAGCCATAGTTTGAACAGGAACCAACTGATTCAGTATAGCGCCAACCGCTACTATCAGTATCACGGGGCTCTTGAACGTCTGGTACCAGAACTTGAGGCATTAGGCCGGCGTCCTTTGATCCTCATGGATGCTCGAGTAAGTGAACTATTCGGTGACAGGCTGCAATCCATACTGGGGCGGGGCGGCCTAGAGCCGCCTCTTGGTCTCGTGTTTGAGCAGGAATGCAGTCAGAACGCGTGTGCTCAAGTGGCTGCGCGAGGTATCGCAGAAAGTGCAGATAGTGTTGTTGGTGTGGGAGGGGGAAAGGTCTGCGATGCAGCAAAGATTATTGCGGACAAGATGGGTGTGCGATTCATCCTCGTACCCACCAGCCCCGCCACCTGTGCAGCGACGGCCTGGCTGGCTGTAGAGTATTCGGATAGCGGTGCATTTGTTGGCAACTATTGGTCAAAACTCTCAGCCTATGCCACCATAGTCGACTTGGACATTGTATACGGCAATTGCCCCCGCCGCCTGTTGGCCGCAGGCATGGTAGACGCTATGGCCAAGCAACCAGAGATTAGCTATAATCGCAAGTATAGCCCTCTATGGCACGACAATCAGTTCTCGCGATCAGCTTCATCTCTTGCCAAGCAGATATATGACGACCTGTTGATGCACGGCTTATCGGTCTATCGAGCATTCGGCGAGCAGGCCGCAGACCAGAGAGCCGATGATGTGATAGCTGCTTGTATATCGCTGACCGGGCTGGTGTCCGCACTGGCATGTGGTGGACGGCAGGCTGCAGTGTCTCATAGCATCTATAGTTATGTGTGCAACACTGCGCCGCAAATCCGCAACAATTACCTCCATGGCGAGATAGTTGGAGCCTCTCTCATCTATCAGATGGCCCTCAATGGGGATTCAGATAAGGAACTAAATGCATTTGCCGCGTTTCTTTCCGCACTGCACATGCCAAAGACGCTCTCTGATCTGGGTTTGCATCTTGATGCTCTGCAACGAAAAGAGCTCTATGGGTTCTTAATAGAGAGTCTCTCCCTTGAAGCCGCGACAACATTACCCGAACTCCAGAGATTCGAAAGCCTTCTTTTCGCATCCGAATCTCCGCACTAAGGGTTGAACATAGCCGCAAAACCACATGATTGCTGCGGAGAGCCAAGCTTGTTCTGCAATCGGTATTGTGCATTGGACTCTATTTAAGCTACATTGGACCGACACTTTCGAGAGCCATTCAGCAAGTGAACATGTAATACCAGTCATTGCTTGTAAGCGCTTCCCGTTCAGATCGATTTAGCCCTTTGGCGGTTTGGGCCGAGCACCCAAACCATCGACAAACTGCAGTTTTTGATGACTGCCCCTGACTTTTTGCCGGGGGCATTTTACATGGATTTTACATAAAGTACGAACTGCATTTTACATCCTCCGATTAACTTATAGCTGCGTCAAGTGGCGCGATAGTTTTAGGAGGTAGATTCATGAAAATTCGTTCTTTCGTAGCCCTGCTCCTGGTGCTTACCATGGCCTTTGGCCTCACCGCCCTGGCCGCTTTTGACAACAGCCAGACCATCGCCGTTGTTTCCCGCGAAGAGGGTTCGGGCACCCGCGGCGCCTTCATTGAGCTGACCGGCGTGCAGCAGAAGAACGCCGAAGGCAAGGATCAGGACTATACCTATGCCGAGGCTGACTTCGTCAACGGCACCAGCCTGGTCATCACCACCGTCGCCGGCAACGAGTACGCGGTTGGCTACGCCTCCCTGTCGTCCGTGCTCCACAACGACACCGTCAAGATGGTCAAGGTCAACGGTGTTGAGCCCAGCACCGAGAACATTTTGAACGAGACCTATCCCATCGCCCGTCCCTTCAACGTGGTCACCAAGGGTGAGCTGACCGACGAGCTGGCCATCGACTTCATGGCCTTCGTGATGAGCAAGCAGGGCCAGGCGGTGGTTGCCGAAGATGGCCTGGTGCCCGTCGTGGCCGATGCCCCCGAGTATGTTGCCAAGAACCTCAAGGGGACCCTGGTCGTTGGCGGCTCCACCTCCGTTGCTCCCGTCATGGAGCTGCTGGGCGAGGCCTATACCGCGCTCAACGCCGAGGTCGAGGTTGATGTGCAGTCCACCGGTTCCACCGCTGGCGTCACCGGCGCGCTGGATGGCACCTACATGATCGGCATGGCTTCCCGCACCCTCAAGGACAGCGAGGTTGAGGCCGGCGCCCTGGGCGTAGCCATCGGCATCGACGGCATCGCGGTCATCACCTCCACCCAGAACCCCGTGGAAGACCTGTCGCTTGAGCAGGTGCGTCAGATCTTCGTCGGCGAAATCACCACCTGGGCTGACATCGTTAAGTAATATCAATGCAGCATCGGAAAAACCTTTCCGAGCGACTCATGCGGGGGCTATTCTTAGCCTCCGCATGTGTCTGCATCCTGGCAGTGGGAACGATCTGCGCCTTCCTGTTCATCAACGGCCTGCCCTTCTTCACCAAGTACTCGGCCTGGGACTTTGTCTTGGGCACCGAGTGGGCGCCGCTGCGCGAGGTCTTTGGCATACTGCCCATGATCGTCGGAAGTTTCTATGTGACCTTTGGTGCCCTCCTGCTGGGCGCGCCGATAGGCATCTTCACCGCCATCCTGATGGCACGCTTCGCCTCCAAGCCCCTGGTCAAGATCATGAAGCCGGCGGTGGCGCTGCTGGCGGGCATCCCCTCGGTGGTCTATGGCTTCTTTGGTGTGATGCTGCTGGTGCCCATGGTGCGCAGCACCTTTGGCGGCACGGGCAAGAGCGTGCTGGTGGCCAGCATTCTGCTTGCCATCATGATACTGCCCACCATCATCCAGACGGCGGAGGCCGCCATCAACGCTGTGCCGGGCACCTACTACGAGGGCAGCCTGGCGCTGGGCGCCACGCATGAGAGCAGCGTGTTCCGCGCTGTGGTGCCGGCCGCGCGCCCCGGCATCATCTCCGGCATCGTGCTGGGCATCGGCCGCGCGATTGGCGAAACCATGGCCATCATCATGGTGGCGGGCAACAACCCGCGCATGCCTGGCGATATCTTGAAGGGCGTGCGCACGCTGACCGTCAATGTGCTCATGGAGATGGGCTACGCGGCCGATCTGCACCGCGAGAGCCTGATTGCCACCGGCGTGGTGCTCTTCATCATCGTCATGGCCATCAACTTCATGTTTTCCTTTATCAACCGCAGGAGGGTGCAGCAATGAGTGAGCAGAGCCGCTTCAAGGATCTGTCCGTGCCCACCAGGGGCGGTGTGCGCTGGGGCTCCATGATCTTAAAGGCCCTGTGCTGGCTGTCCAGCGCCATCACCATGGGCGCCCTGCTGTTGATCGTGGGCTACATCTGCATCAACGGCATCCCGCACCTGAAGCCCTCCATGTTTGAGATCAAATACAGCTCCAAGAATGTCTCCATGTTCCATGCCATCGTCAACACCCTGTCGATGACGGGCCTGGCCCTGCTGTTCTCGGTGCCTGTGGGCGTCTTTGGCGGCATCTACCTGGCAGAATACGCCAAACCCGGCTCCAGGCTGGTCAAGTGGATACGCGTCACCGCGGAAACACTGGCGGGCATCCCCTCGATCGTGTATGCTCTGTTTGGCATGCTGGCCTTCGTGGTCACGCTGAAGCTGGGCATCAGCATCCTCTCTGGCGCGCTGACGCTGGCCATCATGACGCTGCCGCTGATACTGCGCCAGACGGAGGAAAGCCTGCTGGCTGTGCCCATGAGCTACCGCGAGGGCAGCTACGGCCTGGGCGCTGGCAAGCTGCGCACCACCGTGCGCATCGTGCTGCCGGTGGCCACCCCCGGCATACTGGCGGCGGTGCTGCTGTCCATCGGGCGAATCTCGGGCGAAACGGCGGCGCTGATCTATACCTCGGGCACCGCCACCCGCATTGCCGGCATGATGGAGTCCGGCCGCACGCTGTCGGTACACTTGTACCAACTGCAACAGGAGGGCCGCTTCATCAACGAGGCCTTTGCCGTGGCCGTGATACTGCTTGTCATCGTGGTGCTGATGAACGCCCTGTCCTCCTACATTGCCTCCAAGTTAACCAAGAAAGGCTGACCGATGACCAACTTTGCTCAAAACTCACGCGTTGTGCAGGATCCTGGCCAGCAGGACGCCGGCATCTGCTTTGACATCAGCGGGATGGATCTGTTCTACGGACACTTCCAGGCGCTCAAGAACATCAACATGCAGATACCGGCCAAGCAGGTGACCGCGCTGATCGGCCCCAGCGGCTGCGGTAAGTCCACCCTGCTCAAATCCCTCAATCGCATGAATGACCTGATCCCCGACTGCCGCATCACCGGCAACATACTGCTGGACGGGGAGGATATCTACAGCCCGCAGATGGAGGTCAATCTGCTGCGTAAGCGGGTGGGTATGGTCTTTCAGAAGCCCAATCCCTTCCCGATGTCCATCTATGACAACATCGCCTATGGCCCCCGCACCCACGGCGTGCGCGGCAAGGTGAAGCTGGACGACATCGTGGAGTACAGCCTGCGCAAGGCGGCGCTGTGGGATGAGGTGAAGGACGATCTGCGCAAGAGCGCCATGGCCATCTCCGGCGGCCAGCAGCAGCGGCTGTGCATCGCGCGCTGCTTTGCGGTGCAGCCCGAGGTCATCCTGATGGATGAGCCCACCAGCGCGCTGGATCCCATCTCCACCTCCAAGATCGAAGACCTTGTCCTGGAAATGAAAAAAGACTATACTATCATCATTGTCACGCACAACATGCAGCAGGCCGCGCGCATATCGGATCTGACCTGTTTCTTCCTGCTGGGTGAGATGGTCGAGATGGCGCCGACGGCTAATCTGTTTGCCAACCCTGCTGACAAGCGCACGGAGAACTACATCACGGGGTGGTTTGGTTGATGCGGTCACATTTTGATGAACAGCTTCATCTGCTCAATGAGGAGATGATACGCATGGGCAGCCTGATCGAAGACATGATCGACAAGGCCTGCCAGGTGATCGTTTCCCGTGATGTGGAGATGGCCCGCGCCAATATGGCAAGCGACGTGCAGGTCGACCGCAAGGAGCGCGACATTGAGACGCTCTGCCTGCGGCTGATCCTGATGCAGCAGCCGGTGGCCAGGGACCTGCGGCTGGTGAGCTCGGCGCTGAAGATGATCACCGACATGGAGCGCATTGGCGACCAGGCCTCCGATATCTGTGAGATCATCTCCATGCCCGTCAAGGGCCAGCTGTACGTCTACCCCGAGCAGCTGCAAAAGATGGGCGAGGCGGCCGGCCGCATGGTTCGCCAGGCCACCGATGCCTTTGTCAAGCGCGATGTGGACATGGCCCACGCCGTCATCGATTCCGATGACATTGTCGATGGCTTCTTTGCCGAGGTCAAGCAGGAGCTGCTGCACACCATGAAAAAGCGCAGCGAGTACGGCATGCAGCTGCTGGACGCCCTGATGATCGCAAAATACCTCGAGCGCATCGGCGACCACGCGGTCAATATCGCCGAGTGGGTGGAGTACGCGGTCACCGGCCAGTACAAGGGGGAGGGGCTGTCATGATCTACTCGGTAGAGGATGATCAGGCCATCCGCGACCTGGTGCTCTACGCGCTCAAGCAGTCGGGCTACGAGGCCAGAGGCTTTGCCGATGGGCAGGCCTTCCGCCAGGCCATGCAGCGCGAGCTGCCAGAGCTGGTGCTGATGGATCAGATGCTGCCGGGTGTGGACGGCGAGACCCTGCTCAAAGAGATGCGCCAGACGCCCAAGTGGGCCAATATCCCCGTCATCATGCTGACGGCCAAGGGCAGCGAGATGGACAAGGTGCGCAGCCTGGACGCGGGCGCCGATGACTACCTGGTCAAGCCCTTTGGCGTGATGGAGCTGCTAAGCCGCATCAAGGCGGTGCTGCGCCGCGCCACGCCTGTAGACGAGCTGCGGGTGCTGGAGTCTGGCGGCATCGTGATGGACCTGGACCGGCACACGGTGCTCTCTGACGATGAGCCGGTGACGCTGACCAACAAGGAGTTTGAACTGCTCAAGTGCCTGCTGCAGAACCCGCAGATCGTGTTTTCGCGCGAAAAGCTGCTGGATCTGGTGTGGGACATCACCTATTATGGGGACACGCGCACGGTGGACGCGCATATCCGCTCGCTCAGGCAAAAGCTCAAGGCCAACGCCGCGCAGATCGGCACGGTGCGGGGCGTGGGCTATCGCCTGGGCGGCGACCAGTAGGCGGGGACGATGAGAAGACGCTTTTTTTATAGCCTGACGGCGGTGGCGCTGCTCACCGGCCTGGTGCTGCTGCTGGTCACTGGCAGTGTGCTGCCCATGGCGGCCAGGCGGCAGGTGCAGGGCATGCTGGAGGCCGAGGGCAGGGCCTTTGCCGCGCGCTATCCGCAGGGCGGCTTTAGCGCGGAGCAGGTGCAGCTGCTGTTTAGCCCCAACCGGCTCACCTGGATAGACACTGACGGCCGGGTGCTGTATGACAATCAGTCAGACGCCGCCTTGATGGACAATCACATCGACCGGCCGGAGATCGCGCAGGCCCTGGCTGAGGGCAGCGCCAGCTCGGTCCGAGCCTCTGCCACCTTGCGCGGTGAGGAATTGCTGTACTACGCGCTGCGCCTGCGCGACGGGCGGGTGATCCGCCTGTCGGCGCCGGTGGCCCAATCAGGGCAGATACTGCGCGTGATGCTGCCCTGGCTGATAGGCGGCCTGGCGGCGGCGCTGCTGCTGTCGGCGGTGATCGCCCGCGCGCTGAGCCGACACATGAGCGCCTCGATCGAAAAGATAGACCTGGATCATCCGGAGGAGGCCCAGACCTTTGCCGAGCTTAGCCCCATGCTCAGCCGCATCAACCAGCAAAACCAGCGCGGCGCGCAGCAATTGCGCGTGCTGACCGACAAGCAGCTGGAGATGGACGCGCTGCTCAACGCCATGAACGAGGGCTTCATCGCCCTGGACAGCCGGCACCGGGTGCTGACGATCAATCAGTCGGCGGCGCAGATGCTGGGGGTCGATGGCAGCCAGGCGCTGGGCCGCACGATGGCCGAGCTCAACCGCCAGCCGGAGACCATCCAGTTGATGGACGAGCTGGACGCCATGGGCAGCGGCATGGTGACGCTGCAATCAGGCCTTCGCAGCTATGTGCTGACGGCCGACAAGGTGGCCAGCACCAAGGGCGCAGTCCTGTTGATACGCGATGTGACCGAGCGGCTGGAGAGCGAGACCATGCGCAAGCGCTTCACCGCCAATGTCTCCCACGAGCTGCGCACGCCGCTGACGACCATCTGTGGCTATTCCGAGATGCTGGCCTCCGGCATGGTGAAAAAGGAAGACCAGAAGGAGTTCACCGGCAGGATCGCCGCCGAGTCTAAGCGCATGCTGGCCTTGGTGGAGGATATATTAAGGCTGAGCAAGCTGGACGAGGGCTACCCCGGCGGCCAGTACAAGCAGGTGAGCCTGCTCAAAGTCGTGGAACAGGCGCTCAGCTCCCTGGAGGCGCCGGCCGAGAAGAAGCGCGTGAGCCTGAAGGTCAGCGGTGACGAGGGCCAGGTGATGGGGGACAAGACGCTGCTGAGCGAATTGGTCTTCAACCTGGTGGACAACGCCATCAAGTATAACCGCGAGGGCGGCAAGGTGGAGGTGCGGGTTAAGGACAAGCCCGGTCTCGTGCTGCTGACGGTGCAAGACACCGGCATGGGCATAGAGCCCAGCCAGCAGGACAAGATATTCGAGCGCTTCTACCGCACGGACAAGAGCCGCTCCAAGGAGACCGGCGGCACGGGCCTGGGCCTGTCGATCGTCAAGCACTCGGCAGAGTATCATCACGCCAGCCTGCAGGTGGAAAGCAAGCTGGGCCTGGGCACCACGGTGACGGTCAGTTTTCCTAAAGACCAGGGCTAAGTTCCCAAAGACACCCAATAAGCAAGCGGCCACAGAACATGGCCGCTTGCTTTATAAGGATTCCGAATCAGGAACGATCACAAAACCCACATTGAAAACGCAATATTTCCCACATTGAAAAGGCCACAAAACCCACATTGCGCAGGGAAAACCCAGACTGCGCAAGGCATTAGGGTCTCATCAGCCCTCGTCCTCAAACTCCTCTTCCAACAGCATCTCATCATCCACATCGTCGATCAGGCTCTCATCGGCTTCCTCCGCGTCCTCTTGCACGGTGGTCAGCGCCAGGGCCTGCTCAAAGGCGCCGTAGGGCACGAAGATGCTGTATTCCTCCAGCATGCCGCCGGTCTGCATGCTCAGCGCAGCGCCCATGCGGCCCACCTTGGAGTAGGGTATCTTGTCGCCTTCCAGCACCGATTCGATGATGGCGGTGCGGATGGGGTCGGCGCGGACGCCAGTTCGATCGACTGGGCCGGCGCGGGCGCGGCCGCCAGCGATCCGGTCGTGTCCGTGGTGGCGATATTCGTCGTGCCGATGCTCATGGGGCGC
>CAKTTM010000046.1 GCA_934615145.1 uncultured Clostridia bacterium
GCGCCGGACAGCTCTGACTACTGGGCCCGGCTCAACCGCGGCTGGGTGGCGGAGATCATTGGCAGCCGCACCCACAATAACTATCTGTATTATCAGGCCAAGACCAACCTGCCGCACAACACCAGCAACAGCTTCACAGGCTATCTGCGCAGCGATGTCTTCCGGCCCATGACCGCCTCGGAGCTGGCCATCTTCCTGCAAAATCCGGTGCAGGCGGGCTATACCCTGTCTTCACCGGCACCCGGCGTCACGCTGGTACCGGGCACCAGCGGCACACCGGCGCCCACCGCGGCGCCCGTTACGCTGCCGCCGGCCCAGCAGGCCACCGGGCAGCTCAAGCTCGTCAAAGAGAATGTCAACCTGCGCCAGACCCCCGGCGGCACCGTCATCAAGGTGCTGCCCATCAACACCATCGCCTCCTACTTTGGCCAGGCCAGCCAGCAGGGCGGCTATACCTGGCTGTATATCATGGACCCGGTCAGCGGCGTCTATGGCTATGT
Organism: uncultured Clostridia bacterium; assembly: GCA_934615145.1. Classification (GTDB taxonomy): domain Bacteria; phylum Bacillota; class Clostridia; order Christensenellales; family Aristaeellaceae; genus UBA1038. Next base: position 501 of record CAKTTM010000046.1, read on the forward strand.
GCGCCACGATGTCTATGAGATCATCTCCGGCGCCACGGCCACCAACGCCCCCGTCATCACCGCGGCGCCCGGCACCACGCTGGCGCCGGGTCTTAGCGACCTGGCGGTGGTGCTGGTAGCGGGCGCGGTACTGCGCGACGCCCCCAGCGATACGGCAGGCGCCGTCACCGCGCTTTTGTCAAACGAGGTCATCAATGTGCTGACCCCTGCTGTGGGCGGCTGGCTGCGCGTGCAGGCCAGTGAGTTCACAGGCTATATCCGCCAGGATCAGGTGCGGGTGCTGACCATCGAAGAGGCCAACATCATCCGCCCCACCGCGCCCGGCGCCACGGCCACCCCGCCCCCCCAGCAGCTGGGCGGCGGCTACCTGAAGATCACCAAGCACAACACCAACCTGCGCCGCACCCCCGGCGGGCAGAGCATGACGCAGATGCCCATCGACACCGTGCTGTCCTACTTTGGCACGCCGGCCTACACGCTGGGCTACAACTGGGCCTATGTCAATCATCCCAGCTTCGGCTACGGCTATGTGCGCAGCGACTGCTATACCTTCACCGATGAGGCAGGGGCACCCGCCACCGCCACGCCCGCCGTCGTGATCACCCCCACCCCCGGCCCCCAGGGCCAGGGCTATGTGACCACCACCCAGCACGGGGTCAACCTGCGCGCGGCGCCCGAAGGCACCATCCTGGGCAGGCTGGACCTCAACAAGGTGCTGCCCTACTTTGGCGCGCAGCAGCCCTTAAACGGCTACAACTGGATCTATGTGCTCGACAGCGCCACTGGCCAGTATGGCTATATCCGCAGCGACTGCTATCGCTTCACCGACGCCCAGGGCAAGGACATCACTGCGCCCGCCACCCCGGTGCCGGTGCTGACCCCGCCGCCTGGCGATACCGGGCTGCCGGGCACCGGCGGCTATATCAAGCTGATCAAGGGCGGTGTCAACCTGCGCCAGACTGCCGGCGGCGCCAGCTTTGCCCAGCTTGACCGTGATACCGTGCTGCCCTACTACGGCTTCACCCAGCAGGGCGGCTATACCTGGTACTATGTGCTCAGCTCCGTGGGCGCCGGCTACATCCGCGCCGACATGGCGCAGATCACCGACAGCAGCGGCCAGCAGCCGGTGGTCACACCCCAGCCGCAGACCCCGGGCACCCAGGCCTACGGCTATATCATGACCACCAACACCGGCGTCAACCTGCGCCGCACGCCCAACACCTACGGCCAGGTGATCACCCAGATTGCCCGCGGCCGCATCCTGCCGCTGATCAACCCCGTCGTCACCAATGACGGCTACAACTGGTACTTTGTGCAGGCGGACAATCACACCGGCTACCTGCGCGGCGATATGATCCGCCAGCTGACGGCCGATGAGGTGGCCATCTACCTCTCGGGCGGCACGCCCCCCACGCAGCCCACCGCGCCGCCCATCAACAGCACCGAGATCACCGGCTACATCATCACCACCATGAGCTCTGTCAATGTGCGCCAGGCGCCCAGCCTCGACGCCCAGGTGCTTACGCAGACCACGGCGGCCGGCGCCGTCTTCCCGATGATATCGGCGGTGAGCTCCGGCGGCAGCACCTGGTACAAGATACTGCACAACAACCAGGTCAGCTACATGCTGGGCACCACGGCCCGCGTGATGACACTGGCTGAATACCAGGCCTGGGCAGGCCAGCAGCCGGTCACCCCGCCGCCGGTGGTGACGGCCACCCCGGCCCCGGCTGACATGTCCACCACCGCGGTCACCGTCATGGACAAGGTGATCGTGCGCGCCGCCGCCTCCATGAGCAGCAAGCAGCTGACCACGCTGTACCAGGCGGGCACGGTCTTAAAACTGCTGGGCCCGGTCGCTGTGGGCGACGGCTACAGCTGGTACCAGACCAACGCCGGCGGCGTGACAGGCTATATCCGCAGCGACCTGCTGCGCGTGCTGACCAAGGCTGAAGAGGCCCTGCTCAACCAGACGGGCAATCCTTCCGCGCCCCAGGAGGCCACCTACCAGACGCTTAGCCGTGGCAGCACTGGCGAGGCCGTGCGCCGCCTGCAGACGGAGCTGGTCCGGCTCAACTTCCTGCCGGCCACCGCCATCACCGGCGTCTACACCACGGAGACGTTGGAGGCGGTGCGCAACTACCAGCAGGCTGCCGGCCTCTTCGTAGACGGCATCGCGGGCTCGGCCACCCAGCACAAGCTATACGGCACGGTGCCCCCTGGCACCTACACGCCTGATCCGGGCAGCGGCAGCACGCTCTACCCGGTGGAGAAATACACCTGGCAACCCAACAGCACCAACCAGGGCTTCTGGCCCAATGGCACCACCGCCACGCTGACGGACGTCAAGACCGGTATCTCCTGGCAGGCCAGGCGCTGGTCGGGCGGCCAGCACGCGGACGTGGAGCCGCTGACGGCGGCAGACACCGCGGCCATGGTGCGCGTCTATGGCGTGCGCAACGCCCAGGAGATCGCCGACAAGAACCTGTGGGAGCGCAGGCCGGTGTGGGTCACGGTACTTGGCCATACCTACGCGGGCTCGGTCTACGGCGTGCCGCACAACTACCCGGCGGGCGATACCACGCCTGACAACAACTTCTCCGGCCAGTTCTGCGTGCACTTCATCAACAGCCGCACGCACTCCTCTGGCAATATCGACGCGGCGCACATGGCCGCCATACAGTACGCCTACGACCGTGCACCCAGCAGGAAGTAAGGCAGAACTCATCATCATCGGCGGCGGGGCTTCGGGCCTCGCCGCCGCTTGCGTGGCGGTGCAGCGCGGCCACAGGGTCATCGTGCTGGAAAGCAGGGAAAAGCCCGGCCGCAAGCTGCTGGCCACTGGCAATGGCCGCTGCAATATACTGACCATGCAGCCGCCCTGCTACTTTGGCAGGGCGGACTTTGCTCAGCAGGTGCTGGCCCATTGCCCGCGCGAGCAGGTGATGCGCTTCTTTGAGGGCCTGGGGCTGACACTGCATGTGGAGGACAGCGGGCTGGTCTACCCGGCCAGCAATCAGGCGGCCAGCGTGGTGGAGGTACTACATAGCGGCGTGACGCGGGGCGGCTTGGGGCAGATCGTCTGCGGCGCCGAAGTCATAAAGATCGTCAGAAAGCCCGAGGGCTTTGATGTCAAGGACAGCCAGGGCCGCGTCTGGCGGGCGCCGCGCCTGATCGTGGCGGCGGGCGGCCTGGCACAGCCGCAGCTGTCCGGCGCCCAGGGCATGTATGAGATACTGCAGGGCCTGGGCCATCATGTGACCCCGCTGCGCCCGGCCTTGAGCGGCCTGGTGACGGAGGCCAGGGATGTCAAGGGGCTCAAGGGCCTGCGGGTGCCGGCGGTGGCCACCCTGTGCCGGGGGGATCAGCCGGTGGCGCAGACGCAGGGCGAGGTGCTGTTCGCGCAGGATGGCATCAGCGGCGTCTGTGTGATGCAGCTAAGCCGCGCGGCCGACGAGATATTATCGTCCGGCGGACGGGCAAGGGTCTATCTGGACCTGCGGCCCATGCTGGGCCTGATGCCCAGGCGCTACGAGCGGCAGGCACCGCAGGCGCCCGGCCAGGGCGAGGCGCAGGTTCTGCGCTGGCTCAGCAGCCGTGCGCAGAGGCTTCATGACCCGCTGCTGGGCGCGGTGCCCGGCCTGCTGGCGGCCAGGCTGCGGGGCATGAGCGTACAGGAGACCGCGAGCATGCTCAGCGCCTTTGCGCTGGAGGCGCAGGCGGTGCGCGGCTTTGAGCACGCGCAGGTGACGGCAGGCGGCCTGGACTGCGATGAGGTAGACGCCGCTACGATGCGCTCAAGGCTGGTGGATGGCTTGCACATCACCGGCGAACTGCTGGATGTGGACGGCGACTGCGGCGGGCATAACCTGCTGTTCGCCTGGGCGACGGGGATACTGGCAGGACAGAGCGCCTGAGGATGGGTTTGCGGAGGTGAAGCGATATGAAGGTGACACTTAGAAAATCGGGCATACTGTGCTTATTGCTTGTCTTGGCATTGAGCTTGTCGGCTTGCAGCAAGAAGCCGGATGATGCCCTCTCAGTCAAGCCCTTGACTGAGATGCAGCAGAAAGCATTGGATACGCTGGCAGCCATGGACGCCTTGATCAGTGAAGCCAACCTGGCGGATGTCAGCCTCAAGGACGCGCCGTGGATCACAAACAGCGTAAGATCAAAGGCCGTCGACAAGCAAGTGAGCCTGGACAATGCTCAGAACTATATCAACGCCTACCGATACTACACAGGCGATGAAGCCGCGCTGGACGCCAAGCAGCTGCTCAATCTGTTAGACGATCCAAACGACAGCGCCGATCCTGCCTTTGACCGGCTGGACAAATGGCTCAGGGACAACGGCAAGGCCAAGGTGTCCATCTATCAGGATGGCCTTCGGGCAGCCTATCAAGCCTATGAGCAAAACGAGCAGAAAAAATACGCCGACAAGGAGCTCCCGGCGCTGGCAGCGGAGGAACGCTTTGATCTGGCGCAGTGGGCAACCAGTAACCCTGAGGCCGGCGCCTCCCTGGACGAAAGTGACAGGAAGGATTATGAGAGGCTACTGAGCATTGCGCAGGCGAAAGGGAAGTGATTGCGCCAGCGGATGCTGACCTTCGCAACTTGTGGAACTACTTTGGCATGTCGACAGTGAGTTTAGCCCTTTAGCGCCAGGCCGTACCGACAGCCTTTTCATACAGCATGGCCCACCCGTGAAGGTGTTGGGAAGAGAAACCCCGCCCCCCGGCGCAGACGGGGGGCGGGGCACCAATATTCATTGGGGTCTTGCTCTACCGTCCTCAGGCAGCGGGCCTGGCCACGATAAAGCACATGTCGTTCAATTCTTCCTCGGGGAAGAAATCGTAGAAGGTGAAGTTGTAGATGAAGCGCTCGGCGGGGTAGACGCCGTAGCCATCCTGGTTATGGTCGGTGGTGTCGTAGGGGTCGGCCACGATCAGCACATCGTCCTGCTCGGTTTCGGTGCCCATGGTGTCATAGCCGATGATCACCTGCCAGTGGCCGCCCCAGTCGTTCCAGCCGATCATGATGGGGTGGCCTTCCTTGAGGGTCTCCTGGATGTAGTCCAGGGTGAAGACCTCATAGACGGCGTCCTTGTTCTCCACATTGAAGGTGGAGTAGATGTCAAAGCCGCCCACGCCTTCGAGCATCTGTATCATCTGGCGGGTGGAGGTGGCGCTGGGCTTGTCCTCCTGCTCACGGAACATCGCCAGGCTCTGCTCGTTAAAGTCGCCCAGCCTGTCATACCAGTCGAACACCATCAGCACGGAGCTTACACCGCAGGACCATTCGGAGGTCTGCTGCTGGGTGCGGAACTGGCTAAGCACCGTCAGCGTATCGGTGCTTTTCATGTTGTAGACATCCAGGCGGTTGAAGTAGGGGCTGTCCGGATGGTCGCCCAGGCGCTCGACGCTGTCGGCGCCGTCTTCGGGGCTCAGGTCCACGCTGTAGGGGATCTTCATCTCGTCGCGCTTGGCATTGATGTCAATGACGGGCGCGGCTTCGGCGGAAACGGTGCTGACGCTAAAGAGCATAGCGAATACGAGGGCCAATACAATCATTTGTTTCATGATGTTTTCCTTTCACTACTAAAACGATTGCACCTGTACGATCATGTTTCGCCATCTATTGATTTTATTGCGACTGCTTTGTCTTTTATGTCAACGATGAGGACGAGGTCCGAGTCTATATAGTAACTTGTCTTGTTGGCAAGAACTTTCTACTTTTACTACTCTCATGTCGTTTTATACAAGTGCTTGTGAGGGTTTGCCTCACAGGACCTACAGGGCACACGCCCTGCGCTATAAAACCTTGTGGCCCGCCTTTGGGCCCAACCTGAGGCGCGCGTCAAACGCGCTGTCTGCGCACACGTCCTCCTTTCAGGGCCATTATAACAAGTTTCAGGATTTGTGCAAGCGCCGGGCAGAAAGGGAGGGCAGCGGTGATGGCTGCCCTCTCTGTGCCGCCTTGCGCTTACAGGAATTGTGTCGGCTCGATGAACTCCAGGATGAACTGCTCTTCCTGCTCGGTGGGCTGCTCGCCCGCCATCATCAACTGGAAGCTGACACGCACGCCCTGGTGGAAGGTCAGGTAGATCAGGGAACTGCTGGTGACCACGCGGATATAGGGCCGCTCAGCCACGGTGACCACCTCGCCCTGATAGTACTCCATCAGGCTCTTCATCAGCGCCTCGTTACTCAGATCCAGCGCCAGCGCGCTGATATTGTCGGCCAGGAAGAAGGCGTAGATGTTGGCGCCGGTCTCCGGGTCTACGGCCAGCAGGCTTAGCTCATTGTCAATCAGCTTGTTGACCAGGGCCAGGGGGTTTTGCATGCGGGCGTACTCGGCCAGCTGCTGCACCATGTCCTGGCTGAGCAGCAGCCAGCCAAAGGGCGCCTGGAAGGCGGCGGTGGCGCCAGAGGAGGTGATGGTAAAGACAGCGCCTTCGATCTGCACGGTGTCAATCGGCGTGGGGATGCCCTCGCGGCTTGGGATATCGCTGCGCAGGCCTTCTCGTTGGCCGACTTCTTTGACGGGGCTGGTGGGCTCGCCCAGGCTCAGGATTTCCGCCAGGGCGGCGGGCAGGCTCAGGCACAGGGCCAGCGCCAGCATCAGGGATACTAATCTCTTCATATCTTCTTCTCCTTGTTGTTTGGTTTTATTGGGTATTGTCGGTCAGTGACGGACGGAGGCTGAGGGTGATGGGCTCCTGCGAGCGATGTATCAGCCGGTTGGCGACAGGGTCGATCAGGGTGAGGCGGAAGCTCAGCTCGCTGGCCTCGGGCCTCACGCCGGGCAGCAGGTCAAAGAGCCTGTGGTAGGCGACCGCGTCTGCGGCCACATAGGCCTGCAGCGGCGTGTTGGCGCCATAGTCCACGCCGTCCACCTTGGTAAAGCCCCAGCTGTGCAGGTAGAGGCCATGGTCGCCGCGGTTGACGATAGCAAAGCGCTCGCCGCTGGGGTCGCTGTCCAGGCGGATGAGCCGCAGGCCCTCGTATTCGTAGATCAGCTCGCCCTGCTCGTCAGGCGCCTCGCCCTGGCCCTCAAAGCCGGGCAGGCTGAGCCTGACAGGCTCGGTCAGCGCCCGCAGATAGGGCTTGTCTGGCTGATCCAGGTTGTCCCTGGCATCCAGCGCAAAGCGCAGGCTCAGCGTCTCAGGCTGGGTGATGCCCAGGGCCTCCAGGCTGTCCGGGCCGTCAAAGAGGTATTGGTACTGCGCCATGTCTGCCGGCAGCAGGGTGCGCAGCCGAGAGATGCTGGCCTGCGTGTACAGCTCGCTGCCCGGCGGCACATCCTCCAGCCCCAGGCTCATGGTGGCCATGACGCCGTTGATGACGCTCTCCTGCAATTGCAGCATGTCAAAGCGCCGGGAATCATTGACCACGCGCAGCGGCACCACCAGATCATCCCCCTGCAGGCCTGGCTCACCCGCCAGGTAGATGCGCAGGCCCTCGAACTCGGCCAGCAGGTGGCCCTCTGGCAGCTCAGTGGCGGGCGTCTGGGGCGGCGGCAGGGCGAGGTCGCTCAGTATGCTGATAAGCGGCGTGGAGAGGCTATTGAATAGGCCCTGACGGCTCGAGCTGATCGTCATCCGCAGGTCGAGCCTGGTCACCGGGCCCTCAAAGCCCTCGGGCAGCTGGATGCTCATGGCCAGATCTGTGCTGTCCATGGGCGCGATATCGCCCATCAGCTGGGCGGGCAGCACCCGACCGTTGACCGCCGCCCAGCCGGCGCTGAGCTGGCGGGGCTGATTGAGGCTGTTGTCTATCTTTAAATGCAGCTGCAGCTGCTGGCTGTCCTGCGGGTCCAGCCCCATGGCCTGGAGCTGGATCGTCAGGCCCTCCTGGCGCAGCAATGTCAGCGGCTGCTTAGCCTCCTGGTCAAAGCGCGGCGTCGCCGTGGGCTGGGGCGTAGGCGCTGGGCTGGCCGCCTGCAGGCTATCCCCGCTCAGCGGCATCAGCCCGGAGGTATAGACATGCCCCTGTGTATCGGTGATGGAGATCAGCACCATATACTCATACTGATCGGGCGCAAGCCAGTCATAGCGCAGCCGCATCTGGCTGGCCAGGTCAAAGGCGCTCAGTCGGAAGGCGTCCGAGGGCGCCCAGTCGCCGTAGGGCAGCAGCGCGCCCTGCTGGTCGCGCGTCAGGTAAGCGCTCAGGTAGAGCATCATCACCTGATCCCAGGCATAGATGTCCAGGTCGCGCTTGCCCATCATGCCCACCTGCTCATCGCTGCGGATGGCGCCCAGGATACTGGCCTGGCCCTTTTGCGTATCGATCTGCACCAGCAGTTCCCCAGGCAGGCTTTCCTGACTGCCGTCCGGGTTGCCGCGGGCAAAGACGGAGGGTATCTGGTAGGTGGCCAGCGCCCCCTCGCGCTCGGTCTCCCGCAGGAAGGGGATGATGCTTTCATCGCTCAGCGGGTCATCGATGTACAGCGCCTTGCCGCTGAAGTTGGCGTAGAGGCGGTCGCTGCTATCCAGCGTCACATCGCTGGACATGTACTTCATCTGGTATTCCTCGCCCCGCAGCCGCGCCAGCACATAGTACTGCGCGCTCTCATAGTTCTTCACCTGCTCGGGGCTGAGCTGTATGAAGTATTCGCCCGTTGTCTCATCGTACATCACCGGCGGGGCGTCCTCGCCCGTCCAGTTGCTCAGGCTGTCGGAGAGCAGTATCTGGCCAAAGCTGTTGAGAAAGCCGCCATAGCCGCTGGACAGCCCCAGCTGGCCATAGAGCTGCCCCCAGCCCTCGGCGTAGGCGCGCTTGTTGCGCAGGGGAAAGTAGATCGACAGCCCGCTGCTGTGGGGCGCGTTGGCGCGGTTGTGCAGCACCATCTGGGCTATGGCCTGCTGCAGCTGGGCGGCCTGCTCAGGGTAGAGGGCACCCAGATTATCAGAGAGATGATACAGATCGATCAGGTCGTACGCGTTGGTGGTGGTGCTGCGGCCGTAATCCTTGGTGCGATCGCGGTTGCGCGCGATATCCGAATAGATGCCAAGCTCGAGCCCCTGATCCAGGTTGGTGAACAATTGATCCAGCGCTGCCTGCAGCTGGCTGGTTAGATCCAGATCCAGCAGCGATAGCGTGACCGGCGAGCGCAGGTGGGGGCTGCGCGCCATCAGCGCCTCGTAATAGTCCCAGCTTTTATCGATGATGGCGCGTGCCACCTCGGGGCCGCTCAGGCCCGTCTGCTTGATGTCGCGGATGAAGCCATAGTCAAAGCCCTGCCCCGGCAGCGTCTCCTGGGAGGCGATCATGTAGCGGCTGTGCGGCTGCATCATGCCCGCGATTTCGGCTGTGGCCATCAGGCAGGCGTCAAAGGCCAGCCACTCCAGCCGCTGCCCCTGGCCAAAGGGGCTGCTATTAAGTGCCTGCTTGAGCTCCAGCATCGTCAGCCCGTCGCCCGCAAAGGCGGTGTCCGCGCCAAAGCCCAGCAGCGGCCCCGCGCCATGATCCCAGAGGATCAGCCCGTAGGAATCCGCCGGGTGCGCTGTCACCGCGTAGTCCAGAAACTGGCTCAGCGTCTCCGCCTGGCCCATGCTGGCGCCCGGCCAGGCCTGCTCCAGCACCGGCCTGGAGCCCTCGATGCGGTAGATGCCCAGCTCCTTATTTGAAAAAGTTGCGTCGTGCCACCTGGTCGTGCCGCCGGTCATCACCAGCAGCTTGATGCGCTCGCCATCCGGGCGCGCGCGTATCA
>CAKTTM010000047.1 GCA_934615145.1 uncultured Clostridia bacterium
CGCGAGGAGCAGTCGAGCGGTAGCGTAGCGGCGCTACGCGAAGCGAGCAGCGACATGGCGTCGGCGCAAAAGACCAACCGCGACGATGCAATAAGGAGTGAGATTGGTATCAATCGTTTACAGCGATTTCACTGTAACATTATACCCGCGCGGGCGGCCTTCATGCAAAAAGAGCCCCGACAGCTTGTCAGAGGCCCTCTAATCTCCCTGCTATCTGGTACCGAGGATGACCACGACCACCAGAGCTATGATCAGCAGCACGATAAGCAGGTCGATGGACCACAGCGGCAGCTTGACCTTGTCGTAGAGGCGTTCCTTCAGGCCCTTGGGCGGCGGGCTGTCATCCCGCAGGCCCCCGGGGATTAGATCATTGTCAGCCATCACTTCTTGGCCAGGTACTTGCGCAGGTCGAGGGCGACGGCGATGATAATGACCAGGCCCTGGACGATGTAGGTGTAGTCGGACTTGAGGCCCATGAACTGCATGGCGATCTTGAGCACCTCAAAGACCAGCACGCCGATGAGGATGCCGGATATCTTGCCCACGCCGCCGTTGACGGAGACGCCGCCGATGGTGCAGCCGGCAATGGCCTCCAGCTCGTAGCCCATCGCGGTGTTGACCGAGGCGCCGCCGGACTTGGCCGCCAGCAGGAAGCCGCAGAGGCCATAGAGGATGCCGGCTGACATGTAGATGAGTATCTTGGAGCGGGTGACATTGACGCCGGCAACCTCGGCCGCCGCCTCATTGCCGCCGATGGCGTACATATACTTGCCATAGCGCATCTTGTTGTACAGCAGCCACATGATCACGCCCACAAACAGCGCGATCAGCGCGATATAACTGACAACCTGGGTGCCTACAAAGCCGGTGGCGATGCTGGTATACTCAGAACGCAGGCTGCCCAGCGGCTGGGCGCCGGTGGTCACCAGCGCGATGCCGTAGACCAGGGTCTGCATGCCCAAGGTCGCGATAAAGGGCGGCACCTTGAAGATGGCGATGACAGAGCCATTGATGACGCCGATGATGGCGCAGATGCCCAGCACGATCGCCAGCGCGCCCAGCACCGGCACATGGCCCAGATTGGGCAGGAACTTGTTGGCATAGTCGCTGCGCTGCAGCATGATGGCAGAGAAACAGGCGGCCAGGCCCGCCACGCGGCCGGCTGACAGGTCGGTGCCCTTGGTGATCAGGCAGCCGGACACGCCCAGGGCGATGATGAAGCGGATGGCCGTATTGCCCAGCAGGTTTCGGATATTGGCGCCGCCCAGGAAGTTGGGGCGCAGGATGCTGACCACCACGGCCAGTATGAAGATGCCAATGATGATGACATTGTCCATCAGGAACTTTTGCAGGCTCCACTGCCTGGAATTGTTCAACCTTGCTTGCATCTGCTCTCTCCGCCTTTACTCGAATTGGGTGGCCAGGGCCATGATCTTCTCCTGGGTGGCTTCCCCGCCCTGCACCTCGCCTGTCAGCCTGCCGTCGCACATCACCAGGATGCGGTCAGACATGCCGATGAGCTCGGACATCTCCGAGGAAATCATGATGATGGACTTGCCCTGACGGGCCAAGTCGGCAATAATCGTATATATCTCATACTTGGCGCCCACATCGATGCCGCGCGTGGGCTCATCCAGTATCAGGATGTCGGGGTCATTGGCCAGCCAGCGGGATATCAGCACCTTTTGCTGGTTGCCGCCAGACAGCGAGCTGATCAGCGTCTTGGTCGACGGCGTCTTGATGGACAGCTTGGCCACATTGTCCTTGACCAGGCGCTCGATCTTGCCCTCATTGAGGAAGACGCCCATCTCCAGATAGTGATCCAGGCTGGCGATGGACACATTGTCGGCCACCGGCAGCACGCCAAAGATGCCCGTCGCCCGCCTGTCCTCGGTCAGCATGGCAATGGAGCGCTGGATGGCGTCGCGCGGGCGGCTGATCTTGAGTTCCTTGCCCTTGTAGGTGACCTCGCCCTGCGTGGTGGAGCGCACGCCAAAGATGCCCTCCATCAGCTCCGTGCGCTGCGCGCCCACCAGGCCTGCCACGCCCAGTATCTCGCCCCGGCGCAGCTGGAAGGAGACATTGCGGAAGCTGCGCGGGTTGATGGAGGTAAAATCCTTGACCTCAAAGACCACCTCGCCGGGCACATTGAGCTTGTCCGGGAAGAGGTTAGTCAGTTCGCGGCCCACCATCTGGGTGATGATCTTGTCGGTGGTCAGCTCCTTGGCGTCCCAGGTGCCGATGTACTTGCCATCGCGCATGATGGTGACCTCGTCGGAAATACGCAGTATCTCATCCATCTTGTGGCTGATGTAGACGATGGCCACGCCTTCGATCTTGAGCTCCGCAATGATGTCAAACAGCGCGTCCACCTCGCGTTGGCTCAGCGAGCTGGTGGGCTCATCCAGAATCAGCACCTTGCAGTCGGCGGATACGGCCTTGGCGATCTCCACCGATTGCATCTGCGAGACGGACAGGCTGCCCAGCTTCTGCTTGGGGTCAAAGTTCATGTGCAGCTTGTCCAACAGCCTGCGGGTGTCCTCGTACATGGTCTCGTGATCGATGACCTGCAGCCCCATGAACTTCTTCGTAGGATAGCGCCCCACATAGATGTTCTCCGCCACCGAGCGCTCGGTGATGGGCTGCAGCTCCTGATGGACCATGGCGATGCCCAGGTTGAGGGCGTGGAGGGGATCGGAGATACTGACCTTCTCCCCCTCATAAATAATCTCACCTTCGTCCATCTTGTAGATGCCAAACATGCACTTCATCAGCGTGGACTTGCCGGCGCCATTCTCGCCCATCAGGGCGTGGACGGTGCCGGGGCGCAGTTTCAGCTGCACCTTGTCCAGCGCCTGCACACCGGGGAAGGCCTTGGACACATTGCGCATTTCCAGGCGGTACTCGCTCATCGGCAAAAAGCCTCCTTCACCTAGGGGAAAGAGGTGCGTGCGCTGTGCGCACGCACCTCTCATGTTTGGATGGATTACTTCGCGGCGAACTCCGCGGCGTTCTCCTGGGTGACCTTCACGTAGTCAACAGTGTAGTTCTTCTCCAGCGCTTCGCCAGCGGCGGCCAGGATGGCCACATCGCCCGCGGTATGGCTCTGACCCACGTGGTCATTGAGCACGGTGCCGGTGACTTTGCCTTCCAGGACCAGCTGCACCACCTCGGGCAGGGCGTCAACGCCCACCAGGTAGATGTCCTTGCCGACCACGCGGCCAGCTGCCTCGACGGACTGCACAGCGCCCAGCGCCATGGCATCGTTGTTGGCGAAGATCACGTCGATCTCATTGCCGAACTGCGCCAGCGCGTTGGCGGACAGCTCCTGGCCCTTCTCCTGGGCCCAGTCGCCACGCTGCTCAAAGAGCTTGTTGACCTTCAGGCCGGCCTCTTCCAGCGCCTTGATGGAGAACTCGGTGCGGTACTGCGCGTCCACGTTCTCCGGATCGCCAACCAGCATCACATAGTCGACGGTGCCATTGCCGTTGAAGTCGCCCTTGTTCTCGGTGGCGGCGATGATCTCGCCCTGGAAGGTGCCGCTCTGGCGGGCATCGGCGCCAACATAGGCGATCTTGTCCCACAGCTGCATGTCTTCCACGGTGGGCTCACGGTTGATGAACACGGTGGGGATGCCGGCGGCCTTCACCAGGTCGATGACGGTGGCGGCGGCGGTGGACTGCACCAGGTTGACGATCAGGACGTCCACCTTGTCAGCGATGAAGGTATTGATCTGGTTGGTCTGCTCCACCTGGTCGCCCTTGCCATCAACGATGGTGACCTTGTGGCCCTTCTCGGTCAGGTACTTTTCCAGCTCCGTGCGGTAGAGGGTCATGAAGTTGTCGTCATACTTGTAGATGGCGACGCCAATGTTGAGGGCCTTCTGCTCGGCCGCGGCAAAGGACATCAGCCCCATAGCCATCACGGCGACCAGAACCAGTGCGAGTAGTTTCTTCATTGAGAAATCCTCCTGTATTTTTCGGCCATGCCAATATCGGCCGATGATGGCCTGATCTTAGCCTTTGGCTGCCAGAATAGGAATGGGATATCTTCCTGTAAACTATCGAAAAACTATTGAGGGGCGCCGATCGCAGGAAGAGCGCTCAATGAAGAGACTGTCACATATCAAACTTTAGAGTAGCAACTTGAACTTTGAAGTCAGGGAGGGAAGCTTTTGTGAAAACACAAGCTGGAGCTTGTGTTTCACGGTGCCGGGAAATGTAAGTAGCAGAAAAAACTTTCAACTTCCCGTCAGGGTGTAGTACTTGGTTGGATCATTAGGAGAGGATCTGTGCTCAGAAATGACTTCTGGAATCAGGTTCAAAAGGCGCTTTTGTATCGTAACGCGACTCTTGCCGGTATGTTGTTCGAGCTGTTTCATCGTGCAGTTCTCAATATTCGCAATCAATATCACGATCGCACGCTCAAGCTCATCGAGTGCATTCCAGCGTTCATGCTTGACCAGGCGAAGAATCGCCTCTGTCTTGCGGGTTGACCTCATGGCGATATTGTTTCTGAGAACCAGGCTGAGCGTTTGCCCCGGTTCAGAAAAAACAGGCGGATCAAGAAAAAGGCTTTCCATCTCAGCATACATGCGCTTCACACCCTCATTTAGCTCTCTCACCCAAGAAAAATCGTTAAGCACCCTGGCAATCAGAGGGTTTCTCGAATACCTGGTATGGCGAATGTTGCTGATGGTCACGATGTTGGGCAGCTTGCCAGGGCTAAGGAACTCAATGCGATCATCAAACATCTTGATGCGAATATAGTCGCCCCTGATGGCATAATTGCGATGTGCTACTGCATTCACCAGGCCCTCCAGCCAAGAGAAGACGGGATACTCCGGCACTCTCTGGAATCTGCCCGTTCGATCCAGAAACTGAAACTCCCGCATCTGTGAGGACAAGAGTTGTTCCATCTCCTGCAGGAGGCGGTGTAAGGGCTTCTCGATCGTAACATCTTTGACAATGTTCATCCCGGCGCCGAGTCCTTCTGTGGTACCATCATATCGAAGAAACCTGACTCGAGCCTGCGGCAAGAATTGGGTGGGTATTTTGGCGAAAAGCAGCACGCCAGCATTGGTTATCAACGGCTTTCCTGCCTTCATCTTCAGCAAACCTCTTGCCCTTAGCAAATCGAGCGTGGAGGACGGCGCACTGCCCGTTAGCTGCGTGTATTCAGCAAGCAATGTGCTATCCAAATCATCCAGGCTGGCATCTTCAACCACTTCTTCCTCGAAGCTGCGAATGCCCCGTTCATACTCTAAGCGAGTCATCGCCTCATGATCAAGTTGCCTGGTGGAATCGCCCACACGCAAGTACGCAGTACCATCATTCCTGCGGATAAGTCGGTTCATGGAGGGCATGATGTGCATGAGCAGAATGGTGCGATAGCCATCTTCCTGACTAAGGAAAGGGACGGTCTCAATCACATGATCAGGCGGTGGATCCAGATAATCAAGCGGGACTTTCCTGAATATGTTTTCACTATCCTGTTTGTTTTCAAGCCCGCTGACAGAGCCATTGTTCTCAAAACCAACGGCGATCACACCGCCGTCGGCATTGGCAAACCCACAGATATGGTTCGCCAAGTCCTTGGCTGAGATGCGCGCGCTCTTTCGATCGAAAAACTGACCTTCCCGGCCAGTCTGCAGATCCTCAAAGGTGATCGAGGGATCAAAACGGGAGATTGTCTTCATGATTATTCCACCTGCACATGATTGCCAAAACTTTCTGGCTTGAAGGGAGACCCGGCGATCAATGACCGCCGGGTCTCCACAATGCAATCAGTGTATCTTACTCTTATCCAGCGAGTCCAGATACTTCTCGATCTCCGGCGTCACCTGGGCGATGCTGCCGGCCTCAAAGGGGCTCTTCAGCCCGGCCTCGGGCACCAGCTTTTTGAAGGGCACCAGGCCAGAGCGCTCGCAGACCGTCATATAGCTTTGCCAGGCGGCCTGGTGATCCTTCATGTCCCAGACCAGGTATTGCAGCGCGCAGATCTGAGAGAGGGTGTAGTCCAGGTAGTAGAAGGGGTAGAGGTAGACATGCAGCTGCTTTTGCCAGCGGCCGCCGCGCTCGAGGAAGTCGTTGCCATCGTAGTCCAGCACCGGCATGAACTTCTTTTCGATCTCGCGGTACTTGGCCTTGCGCTGGGCGGGCGTGGCCTCGGGGTTTTCGTAGACCCACTCCTGCAGCTCGTCGATGCTGGCGCCATAGGGCAGGAAGTACAGCGCGTCCACCACGTGGGCGTAGTAGTACTTTTCCGTGTCTTCCTTAAAGAAACGCTCCATCCAGGGATGGGTGAAGAACTCCATGCTCATCGAGTGGATCTCCGCCACCTCGCTGGTAAAATCGGTCAGCGCCCGCGGCCTGACGTCCCGCTGCAGCCAGCCTTGGAAGGCGTGACCGGCCTCATGGGTCAGCACATCGACATCGCCTGAGGTGCCGTTGAAGTTGGAAAAGATAAAGGGCACACCGTAGCGGGGCAGGAAGGTCATGTAGCCGCCGTTGGCCTTGCCGGGCTTGGTGGTCAGGTCCATCAGCTCCTGATCCACCATCATGTTGAAGAACTGCTCGGTCTGCGGCGACAGCGCCTTGTACATGTCCTTGGCCTGCGCCACCATGTAGTCTTCCTCGCCCTTGGGGGTGGGGTTGCCAGAGAGGAACATCAGCGCCAGGTCGTAGTTTTTCATGTCGCTGATGCCGATGCGCTGCGCCTGCTCCTTGTAGAGCTTTTGCGCCAGCGGCACCACGGCGTCTACGATCTGCTGGCGGTAGACCTTGGCATCCCGCTGATCCCAGTCGGTGCGGCCCATGCGGGCGTAGGCCACGGGGATGAAGTTGTCAAAGCCCAGCTTGAGGCCGATCTGGTGGCGCAGCTTGACCAGCTTGTCATAGATATCGTCCAGCTGTGTCTCCTGGCCCGCGATCCAGTCCCAGACAGCGCGGTTGGCGCGCCTGCGCATGTCGCGGTCGGGCGACTCCGCAAAGGGGATCATGGCCGACAGATTGCGCTTCTCGCCTTCAAAGTCGATCTCGGCGGAGGCCATCAGCTTTTGATACTCGCTGCCAAGCTTGTTTTCCTCCACCAGCAGCGACACGATCTCTGGCTTGAAGACCTTCATCTGCACTTCCAGCTTTTCCAGCAGGTGCTCGCCATACTTGTCCGACACCACCTGCTTAAAGGGCGAGGCCAGCAGGATGCGGGTCAGCTCGCTGCCTATCTCCTGAAAGCGGGGGCTCTCTTCGTCGAATACATCCTGCTCCTTGGCGTAAAACTCATCCTTGGTGTTGATGGTGTAGCGGATGTGGGCCAGCGTGCCCTGGGTGGCCAGGTCGGCGCTGAGCTCGTCGAGCTTTGCGATTCCTTCCAGCAGCGTCTGCGCGCTGTCCGCCTCCTCCATCTGCTTGAGCAGGCCCTTCATCTGCTGGAAAAGCGCCTCAAAGTCCGGCCGCTCGTAGCGCATATCGGTAAATTTGGTCATCTGTCCTGTCCTTTCTGTCTGCCGTGATGGGCAATTGTCTACCCCAGTGTATACCCTTTTGCCCCTCATCTCAAGCCGGGATTGACAACAAAGCGCCGCAGCCCTTAGCATGGAGGCAACAAGCTGCACACCGACCGACCCAAGGGAGGTAGGATCATGAATAGAGGCTTATCACGGGCGCTGGCCTGCCTGCTTGTCTGCCTGCTGCCCTGGGCAGCACTGGCGGCGCCCGGCTTTAGCGACTACGCGCTGCTGCGGGCGGAAAACCAGCGCCTGGCGGCCGGGCTGGACCTGTGGCGCTATGAGTTGATCAGCCGCAGCGACCCCGCGCGCCGACAGCTGCTGCATGTGCTGGCGCCAAAGCCGGAGGATAACCCGCGCCTGCGCTTTCGCGTCGTCAGCCGGGAGGGGCTGGTCAAGGGCCTGCAGCCCACCAGCCAGGGCATGGCCTGGCTGCAGCAGCAGGCGCCGGGGCTGCGCCCGCTTGCCGCGATCAATGGCGACTTTTTTGACATGCGTGCGGGCGGCGCGCTGGGCCTGACGGTAGATGAGGGACGCCTCAAGCAAAGCGGCGAGTTTAGCCAAGGCTGGTCGCTGGGCTTTGACGCGCAGGGCAGGGCACGCATCGGGCAGCCGCGGCTGGATATGCGCTTGAGCGCGAAGAGACAGGGGCAGACCGTGGTAGCTGATGTCCCCATCGACGCGCTCAACGCCCTGCGGGCGGACATCGCGCCCGGACAGTCCACGCCGAACAACGCCTATCAGGCCCGGATGGACAACCACCTGGTGCTCTACACCAGCGACTATTACCGCGCCACCATGGCCCCGGACGGCGGCTATGAACTGCGGCTGGACACGGAGGACAGCCTCCGGCCGGACGCTGAGGTACAGGCCCGTGTCAGCGCCGTCCACAAGAGCGGCAAGGTGACGGTGGCCGGCACAGCGGCCATCCCCCAGGGCATGCCGCTGGGCAAGGGCCACATGGCGCTGTCGGCCACCGGGCCCGCGGCAGAGCCTCTGCGCGGGCTGAGGCTGGGCGACCAGGTCAGCATCCGCGCCGATTTAAGCCCTGACTGGTCGGACTTGCCCACCATCCTGGGCGGCGGCAGGCCCGACGGCGGGCCGCTGCTGGTCAAGGACGGCCATATCCAGCCGGAACATCCAGAAGTCGATGACTATCAATACTTCTACCCCAGTGCCCACGCCCGCACAGCCGCCGGCATCCGCCCGGACGGCAGTTTCTTCCTGCTGGTAGCTGAAGGCTATCAGCCCGGCATCGCGGAGGGCCTCAGCGTAGCCGAACTGGCGCAAATCATGATCGACCTGGGCGCCGACATCGCCCTCAACCTGGACGGCGGCCCCTCCAGCACGCTGGCGCTGCCCACGCAGGGCGGCTTTGCTGCCGTCACCAGCCCCGGCCGCCGGGGCGAGACCGCGGTGGGGAACAGCCTAGTGATCTGTGAAGAAGGCCCCTGAGGCGATGCATTGAAAAAGGCGACCATCCGGCCGCCTTCTTGCTCCCATCTTCCACCCGTATTACTTGAAGACGATGCCTGCAGATATGGTCAGAGTATGTGCATAGGGCAGTGCGAGCATATCTCCTTCCTCAATAGTGATATAGATGTTGTATGGATCTTCCGCCCTTTCAAACTCATACAACTTTGATGGCCAGTCATCTTCTGCGTCATGCACTGAGCGCAGCAAGACTATTCCACTCTGTCCATCTGTACCAGCACCAGAAAGAACGTAGCTTGCTGGAGGTATGTCGCTGCCTCCAACATACTTTCCCATTTGGAGCAAAGCCGTACCTTCTAGGTGCCTTGTGACTATTTCATCCTGTACGCGTGCTAATAGAGCAATAATCTCCTCATTTGAGAGTGCATTTATGTCAAAACTCTCAGCACGAATGGGTGCTTGACATAAAGCAACCACACAGACAACGACAAATACCCCCAATAATCGTCTCACCTTACAACCTCCTTCATCCCATTAGTTCTGTTATCCAGTAACATCATACTGAAACTAATCCAACTCTTGTCTACGATAGCTAACAGAGCCTACCGATTCATCTCATATCATGATTCAGCGCGAAAATTACAGTCACTTTATTGAGGGCTGATGCCTAAGATAAGGAAATTGTGAAATGAAATACAGTAGCGAATCGATTGGTCGGACTATTGCAGTGTTAAGGGAGAATAGGGAAATGTCTCAAGAAGTGTTGTCGGGCCTTGCCGGTATTGCGAGAAGCCATCTGTCAGTGATTGAGAACGGAAAGAAGTCGCCAAGCATCAGTACACTCAGCAGGATTAGTGAAGCTTTCGGTTTGCTCTTGAGTGATTTGTTTCGGATAATGGAATCGTGTTGGGCGGATACTGGAAGTGCTTCTTAGACCCATGGACAGAGCCTTCCGTTGCCTAATGATGAAGAGTTTGATAGAATTGAGATAGATAAGACAAAATACCAAAGAAGGAAATAGGGCCATGACAAAAAGTGAAGCCTCCAAGAATAGTTTTCTGAATAGAAGGGTCAAACGCTTTAGTGAAAAGCACAATTTCGAAACCTCAACGGTTATGCGTGCCCTCATCCTTCTTCCAATAATGCTTCTCCTACTATCCAGCGGGATTATCGACTTGTCTGCCAGAATCTTCTTCACAACTTCAAGCAAGACCGTGGACTTCGGTTTGAGAAATATTGGTGAACTGGCAACTCAGGCCGGT
>CAKTTM010000048.1 GCA_934615145.1 uncultured Clostridia bacterium
AAAGACTCTTCCCATTTCTCTTGCTCCCTTCGGTCCGCTCGATTGCATAAGGCGCAGAAGTTCCCGCATGATAAAAGGTGAATCATGATTCAGGTATTGGTTCATTCTTACCCTATCCTGGATGCGCTGTCAACGGTCAAAAATGGTATTTATTTATACATCATAGGTTTTCAGACTGCCAGCAATATCAATGTGTTATGGAACTAACGAATAAAGTGAAGTGAATCACCTGAAACATGAACCGATCGTCACAATTTCGTCGCTTTTTCGTGCCGAAGGAAAAGACTCGGATATGCATATTCAGCTCAACCATGCATAAGGCCGCATTGACAGCGGCAGGATGCTACCCCTATAATCAGACTGGAATAACAGAAAAGAGGGCAGGCATATGGAGCACAAACGGCAGATACAGACCGCGCGGCGCAAGACCGCCTACTACCATCTGGGTGACAAGGGCAAGCCTCAGTTGCTGATGGTGCATGGCAATGCCTCATCGGCGGCCTTCTTCTTTCCCACCATGCTGCAGCTGGCGCAGCACTTTGAGGTGGCGGCGCCTGACCTCAATGGCTTTGGCGATACCGAGGCCTCTCCCATCCATAGCCCCAGCGCGCTAAAGGACTGGGCGCAGGACATCGACGCCTTCGCCGACGCCATTGGCTTTGAGCGCTTTGCGCTGCTGGGCTGGTCGCTGGGCGGCGGCGTGGCCTGGCACTACGCCATCGAGCATGCCCAGCGCCTGAGCCAGCTGATACTGCTCTCGCCCATGTCGCCCTTTGGTTTTGGCGGCACGCGGGGTGAAGAGGGGCAGATGTATGATGAGCAGGGCTGGGGCGCGCCGGGCGGCTTTGCCAATCCGCAGTTCATCCAGAAGCTGCATGAGAAGGACCTCAGCGACGACCCCATGGCGGCCCGCCAGGTGCTGGCCAAGTCACTCTTTGCCGACGGATGGCCTATTGCGCAGGAGTGGCAGGATCTCTTTGTGCAGGAGCTGTTCAAGATCCGCCTGGACGAGGATTACTATCCAGGCGACTATCAGCCGCTGGCCAGCTTTCCCTATGTGCTGCCCGGCCAGCGCGGCATCTCCAACGCCTTGGTGCCGCAGTATGCCAATGCTTTAGCCTTCGCAGACATCAACCCTCAGCCGCCGGTGCTGTGGATACGCGGCGACAAGGATCAGCTGGTCAGCGACAAGAGCTTTTCCGATCTGGCCACCCTGGGCCAGTTGGGCCTGCTGCCGGGCTACCCCGGCGAGGAGGCCTTCCCCAGCCAACCCATGGTGGCCCAGACCCGCCATGTGCTGGAGAAGTACAGACAGAAGGGCGGTAGCTATGAGGAACTGGTCATGAGCGGCTGTGCCCATGCCAGCCATCTGGAGCAGCCTGAGGCCTTCGTGGCGGCGCTCAAGCGATTCATCGTATAGGTGCATTAAGAAATCGGCGGCCGCCTCAGAAGGCGACCGCCGATTTTTGCTTTGATAATAGTGTTTAGAACTCTGCGTTGCCCACGGTGCGGGGGAAGGGCAGCACATCGCGTATGTTCGAGATGCCTGTCAAATACATGATCAGCCGCTCAAAGCCCATGCCAAAGCCGGCGTGGGGCACGGTGCCATAGCGCCTCAGGTCGATATACCAGTCGTAGCTGGCCTCGTCCAGGCCCATGTCCTGGATGCGCTGCTGCAGCCTGTCCAGCCTTTCCTCACGCTGGCTGCCGCCGATCAGCTCGCCAATGCCGGGCACCAGCATGTCCACCGCGGCCACCGTCTTGCCGTCGTCGTTCATGCGCATGTAGAAGGCCTTGATGTCCTTGGGATAGTCATGCACAAAGACCGGGCGGCCAAAGTGCTCTTCCGTCAGGTAGCGCTCATGCTCGGTCTGCAGGTCCATGCCCCAGCTGACCGGGTACTCAAAGGCCTTGCCGGATGCTTTGAGGATGTCGATGGCATCGGTATAGCTCACCCGGGCGAAGTCAGAATTCAGCACATGGTTGAGCCGCTCCAGCAGGCCTTTGTCGATGAAGTTGTTAAGAAACTGCAGCTCATCGGGCGCTTTGTCCATCACATCGCGGATGATATAGCGCAGCATGTCCTCTGCCAGCGCCATGTTGTCACTTAGGTCGGCAAAGGCAATCTCCGGCTCGATCATCCAGAACTCCGCCGCGTGGCGGGCGGTGTTGCTGTTCTCCGCACGGAAGGTGGGGCCAAAGGTATAGATATCGCGGAAGGCCATGCACAGCGCCTCGCCGTTGAGCTGGCCTGACACCGTCAGGCTGGCAGGCTTGCCAAAGAAATCCTCATGGTAGTTGACCTGGCCCTTGTCGTTACGGGGCACATTGTTCATGTCAAGCGTGGTGACATGGAACATCTCGCCCGCGCCCTCGGCATCGCTGGTGGTGATGATGGGCGTGTGGGCATAGATAAAGCCGCGACCAGCAAAATAGCTGTGGATGGCCTGCGCCGCCAGCGAGCGGATGCGGAAGGCCGCGTAGAAGGTATTGCTGCGCGGACGCAGGTGGGCGATGGTGCGCAGGAACTCAAAGCTGTGGCGCTTCTTTTGCAGCGGGTAGTCCGCCTCGCTCAAGCCCACGATCTGCACCTGCTCGGCCTTGAGCTCAAAGGGCTGCTTCATCTGAGGGGTCAGCACCAGCCGGCCGGTGATGGCCAGCGCGCTGCCCAGCGTCACCTTGGTGACCTCTTTGAAGTTGCCCAGGCTCTCATCGCAGACGATCTGCAGGGATTTGAAGTGGCTGCCGTCGTTGAGCTCGATGAAGGCAAAGGCCTTGCTGTCGCGCAGCGTGCGCACCCAGCCGGAGACCTTGATCAGGCTGCCGTCTTCTGGCGCCTTTGCGTAAAGTGTTGAAATCAGTGTCGTGTCCAAGAGATCAGATCCCTCCCTCGGCATAGTCAAGCCCCAGGCGGCTGAGCAGTGCGGCGCCGATGATGCCCGCGTCATTGCCAAGCCTGGCCAGCGCAATCTGCGAATAAGGCAAGGTCTTGAACATCAAATATCGCGGCAGCTTTTCCCGCACCGCCTCCAGCAGGAACTCGCCCGCGTGGCTGATGCCGCCGCCCAGCACGATCATGTCCGGATCCAGGAAGGAGATGATGGTGTTGACGGCCAGGGCCAGATACTTGGTATAGCGGTTAAAGACCTTCAGCGCCAGCTCGTCGCCCGCCTTGGCCAGGTCCATCACGATGCGGCCGGTGATCTTGTCCTTGTCGCCGCCGGCGGCCTGCATGATGGCAGACTGAGGATGCTGGGCGCATATCTCG
This sequence comes from uncultured Clostridia bacterium, assembly GCA_934615145.1. Taxonomy (GTDB): domain Bacteria; phylum Bacillota; class Clostridia; order Christensenellales; family Aristaeellaceae; genus UBA1038. The sequence goes on from CAKTTM010000048.1 coordinate 3,269, forward strand.
CCCGCCATGCGGATCAGCCCGGTGGCCGAGCAATAGCGCTCCAGGCAGCCGTCCTTGCCGCAGGTGCAGGGCACGCCGTCCACCTCCAGGGTGAGGTGACCTATCTCGCTGGCGACGCCGTGGGCGCCGGTCCAGGGCTTGCCATCGATGACGATGCCGCCGCCCACGCCCGTGCCCAGCGTCAGGAAGACGCTGGAGTGTAAGCCTTTGCTGACACCTGCCACCGACTCGGCAAAGCCTGCCACCGTGGCGTCGTTATCGATCAGCACGGGGACATTCATGTACTTTTGCAGCTCGTCGCGCAGCGGGATATTGTGCCAGCCCAGGTTGGTGCAGAAGATGACCATGCCGGTCTTGTTGTCCGCCACGCCAGGGATACCGATGCCGATGCCAGCCACGCTGTCCAGCGTCTGCCCGGCCAGTTCCAGCGCTTTCAGGCTGCAGGAGGCCATGTCGCGCACTACCTCCTGGTAGGGGCGGTTGGCCAGCGTCGCGGCCTCAGCCTTGGCCAGTATCCTGCCTGCGTCATCCACGATGCCCGCCTTGATCTGGGTGCCGCCCAGATCGATGCCGATATAATACATAAGGGTCCCTCCGTTATGATAATGATGCTGATATTATTGTGCAGGCTGTATGCCGTTCATCATGTCATTGAGCCTGCGATCGAGCTCCTGCGCGGCGGAATAGCCCAATTGCTTGAGGCTGTAGTTGCGCGCCGCCACCTCGATGATGATGGCCAGGTTGCGTCCGGGGCGCACGGGGATGACCATCAGCGGGATACGCACATCCATGATGCTGGTGTATTCCTCCGTCAGGCCCAGGCGGTCGTATTCCTTTTTTTCCTTCCAGTTCTCCAGGTGGATCTCCATGTCGATGGACTTGCTCATCAGCACGGCGCCCACGCCATACATGGCCCTGATATCGATGATGCCGATACCGCGTATCTCCATGAAGTGACGAACGGTCTCTGGCGATTCGCCCGTCAGGCGGTCGGCCGATACCTTGCGGATGTCCACGATGTCGTCTGCCACCAGCTGGTGGCCGCGCTTGATCAATTCCAGCGCCGACTCGCTCTTGCCTACACCCGATTCACCCGTGATCAGGATGCCCACGCCATAGACATCCACCAGCACCGCGTGGCGGGTGGTGCGGGGGGCCAGCACCTTGGACAGGTAGAGGATGGCATCGACGATAAAGGTGGTGGTGCCGATCTGCGACTGCATCAGCGGCACATTGCGGCTCTTTGCCAGCTCCACCAGCTCCGGATGCGGCGTCAGCCCGCGGCAGACGATGATGACCGGTATATCATAGGTAAAGAAGCGCTCCAGGCACAGGCGCCTCTCCTGGCTGCTGAGGGATTCCAGGTAGCTCATCTCCACATTGCCCATCACCTGCGGCCGCTCGTAGGCAAAATGCTCGTAGAAGCCTACGAACTCCAGCCCCGGCCGGTTGATCTCGGCGGAGACGATATCCCACTCCGTGTTGGTGGAGGGCACCAGCACCTCCAGGTTCAGCGCCTGAGCAAAGTCCTGTGCGTTGACCATACAATCCACCTTCCTTGGCGCAGCGCCCATTGGTACGCGCATTATACATGATTTCACCAGTGCTGCCAAGCCGCCAGGCGCCCCAAAGCGTTGACGCGGCAGGCAATTCTTGATAAACTGCCAGCAGTGACAAGACGAGGGGGATGGGATAGATGTATTGGATCCTGTCGGATATTGGCAGTGACCTGCCAAAGACATTTGTGGATAGATATGAGAACTTCCGCCTGCTACCCATGCCCTACCGCATGGACGGCAAGGAGCTAAGCTACCAGGTGGGCGATGAGCTCAATGCCTCTGAGATATACGCCAAGCTGTCCGCCGGCACCACTATCACCACCGCGCAGATCACGGTGGAGAGCTATACCAGCATGTTTACTGACTTGGCCCAGAAGGGCGAGCAGGTGCTGTGCATCACGCTGTCGGGCGGCATCTCGGGCTCGGTGCAGTCGGCCCAGGTGGCGCGCTCCATGGTGCTGGAGCAATACCCGCAGGCGCAGATCACCATTGTCGATTCGCTCTGCGCCTCGCTTGGCTTTGGCCTGCTGACCAAGTATGCGCTGACCAACCGCGCCAATGGCATGAGCCTGGAGGACAACGCCAACTGGCTGCTGCAAAACAGGCTGCGCCTGATCCACTGGTTCACGGTGGACGACTTGAACTTCCTCTTCCGCGGCGGGCGGGTCACCCGGTCGTCTGCGGTGCTGGGCAGCATGCTGCGCATCAAGCCTATCCTCTTTGTCAATGACGAGGGCAAGCTGATGCCCTTTGAGAAGGTGCAGGGCCGCAAGAAGTCGCTCAAGACCCTGGCGGACAAGGCGCTGCAGCACGCTGTGCCCAAAGAGGGGCAGGACATCTTCATCAGCCATGGCAACTGTGAAGAGGACGCGCAGTATGTGGCCGACCTGGTCAAGGAAGGCATGCCCCATCACGGCGAGATACTGATATCCCCTTGCAGCACCATCATCGGCGCGCACGCGGGCCCTGGGACGATGGCCATCTTCTTTATGGGTGACAAGCGCTGACATGGCCTATCTGACCAGCCAGGCGCTGGTGCTGCGCCACGCGAACTACCGCGAGCATGACAGGGTGCTCACCCTGCTGACCCCCCAGCGCGGCCGCGTGGAGGCGCTGTGCCGGGGCTGCCGCAAGCCAAAGAGCCCGCTGCTGGCCGCCAGCGAGCTTTTTTGTTTGGGCGAGTATGTGCTGTACAAGGGCAAGGGCCATGAGATGGTGACCGCCTGCCAGGTGCAGGACAGCTTTTATCCTTTGCGCGAGGATTATGACAGGCTCAGCTATGCCTCGCTGATGCTCAGCGCCGCTGAGATCGCGGCGCAAAGCGAGCAGCCGGCCGAGCACCTGATGATACTGCTCACCCGCTCGCTTGGGCGGCTGAGCTATAGCGATCTTGACCCGGCCCAGGTGACGGCCGCCTTCTTGCTGCACTATGCCTCGCTGATGGGCATCAAGCCCAGGCTCAACCACTGTGCCCTGTGCCAGCGCCCGCTGGCGGCGCAGGAGGCGGCCTGGCTGGATCCTTTGGCGGGCGGGGTGGTCTGCGCCGCCTGCCGCAGGCCAGAGGCCGCAGCGCCCCGCTTGGACGCGGCCAGCATCGCCTGGCTGCGCCAGGTGCTCAGCCAGGGGATAGACAAAGCGGAGCCTGTGTCAACACAAGCCCCGCTGATGCCTTTGAAACGCTATGTGGAAACCCTGCTGGATCGCCGCCTGCCCACCCTGCCGGAGTATGTGGCCAGGCTATAGGATGCGCAGCTGCACCTTGCTACGGGAATAGATTAGCATGTCTTTGTGCCGGCGGCGCATGGTAAAGCTAAAGCCATACTCCATCCGCCCGTTGGCGCGATAGACGCGGTAGCGGCTCATCCGGTAGACATCATTGTGCGAAAACTGGGGGAAATCCTCCTGCAGCAATTGCGCGATCAGGCGCGGGTAGGCGTCTGAGCGCAGGCCATTGCCATTGTGCTTGAAGTCAAAGTTGAGCAGCGTATGCGATGGGTAGACCGAGGTGACAGTGACGCCATGCTGCTCCACCCGCAGCTGATCGATATCGTAGTGATCGATCAGGTAGGCGATCTTACGGAACAGTCTGATATATAGGCTGCTCTTGCGCAGCTGGGCCAGGCGCCGCCGCTCCCGTCTTTTGAGGCTGCCGCAGTAGATCAGCAGCGCCAGCGCGGTGATCACCCAAAGAAAAACCAGCGATTCAGCCAAAGAAATCATCGCCTGATGCAGCCCTTTCCTACAATATGTAGTGGATTATAACAGGCTGCGCTACAAAATACAACATGTGAATGGAATAATATGCAAGAAAATCGCCCCAAAGAGCAGAAAAAGCATCCCCCAAAGGAAAAGGGCAGCGAAAATGCTGCCTTTTTGGCTTGTATAGGAATGAAAAACCTGTTTACTTGAGCTTGCGCACCAGCCAGATCAGCAGGCAGGCACCCAGGATGGCGATGATGAGGGCGCCGATGCTGAAGCCGGAGGTGGATATGCCCACCAGACCCGCCAGAAAGCCGCCCACGATGGAGCCCACGATACCCAGTATCACATTCATGACCCAGCCCTGGCTGCTGTCCATGATCTTGCCGGCGACCCAGCCGGCCGCCGCGCCAAAGAGAATCCATAGAACGATGTTGATAAGCACCTTGCAACCCTCCTTCTTTTCGCCTTGGGGCTACAGCCCCTGGCTCTGTGAAGAATATACCACCCGCACAGCCTGTGAAACAGGCCTGAGCCAGCAGGCTTTGCTGCTTGCAAGGCGGATTGCTTCTTGTTATAATGCGAAATGATTTTTGCAGGCGAAGGCCGGAAGGTAGGTTCATTGATGTTTGATTGGTTGCTTGGTATCAGTTCCGCGCTGGCGGAAGCAGCGGCCCCCGCTGTTGACGCGGCGGGCGGGGAGCCCAGCGGCACGGCGGCGCTTATCCAGATGCTGCTGCCCATGGTGCTCATCGTGGTGGTTTTCTATTTCATGCTGATTCGTCCGCAGCGCAAGAAGGACAAGAAGGTCAAGGACATGCTGGCCAACCTCAAGGTTGGCGACCGTATCTGCACCATCGGCGGTATCTATGGCACCATCACCGGCATCCGGGATGACAATGTGGTGCTGGCCATTGGCGCCAACAACACCCCCCTTGTGCTGGCCCGCTGGGGCATCCGCAATGTGGAGGCCGTGTCGGTGGAGAACGAGGGCGAGATCCTCGCCTGAGGCTTGAATCAACCACGCAGCGCCGCGGACATCACCCGCGGCGCTGTTTGTACAGGAGGTAATGATGAAACGAGTAGACGGCAGGGGTGTAGAAGCGCTCAGACCGGTGACCATCGAGCCCGGCTTTGTCAAGACCGCGGCCGGCAGCTGCCTGATCAGCTTTGGAGATACCCGGGTGCTGTGCACCGCCTCGGTGGAGGAGAGCGTGCCGCCCTTTTTGAAGGGGCGTCACATGGGCTGGCTGACGGCGGAGTACGCCATGCTGCCGGCCTCCACCGGCAGCCGCAAGCAACGCGACGGCGTCAAGAGGGATGGCCGCGGCGTTGAGATAGGCCGCCTGATCGGCCGCAGCCTGCGCCAGGCGCTGGACCTGACCCGCCTGGGTGAGCGCAGCATCACGATCGACTGCGATGTCATACAGGCCGACGGCGGCACCCGCACCGCCGCTATCACAGGCGGCTTTGTGGCGCTGTGCCTGGCCATCGAGGGCCTGATCAAGCAGGGCAAGCTCAAGGAATCCCCCATCATTCACCAGGTGGCTGCCATCAGCTGCGGCGTCATCGCCGACATCCCCATGCTGGACCTGTGCTACCGCGAGGACAGCATGGCTGACACCGACATGAATGTGGTGATGAATGAGCGCTTCCGCTTCATCGAGCTGCAGGGCACCGGCGAAGGCCGCGCCTTTTCAGCCGATGAGCTGGGCCAGATGCTCTCGCTGGCCCACGGCGGCATGCTGCAGTTGTTTCAGAAGCAGGCTGAGGCCCTGGGCCAGGCCGCCTATGTCATCGGCCAGCCGCAGACCCTGGTGCTGGCCAGCAACAACGAGCACAAGCTGCGCGAGCTCAAGGCCGTGCTGGGCAGCCGCTACCGCCTGCTGTCAATGAAGGAGGCGGGCCTGGACATCGACATCGACGAGAACGGCAGCAGCTTTCAGGAGAACGCCATCATCAAGGCCGAGGCCGTGCGCGACGCCACCGGCTACCACGCCCTGGCGGACGACAGCGGCCTGATCGTGCAGGCGCTGGACGGCGCACCCGGTGTGCGCAGCGCGCGCTACGCCGGCGTGCACGGCGATGATCAGGCCAATAACGAGCTACTGATCAAGAACCTCAAGGATGTGCCCGCGCCCCGCAAGGCCGTCTTTGTCAGCGCCATCGCGCTGGCCTCGCCCTTTACGCTGACCAGGGTCTTTGAGGGCGTCTGCCCGGGCGATATCACCTTCGCCCCTCGTGGCAGCGGCGGCTTTGGCTATGATCCCTACTTTGAGTATGAGAATGGCCAGACCTTTGCCGAGATGAGCGATGAGCAGAAAGCCCAGGTCAGCCACCGCGCCCGCGCGATGCACAAGCTGCTGGAGGCGCTGCAATGAAAGCCCTGGTCATCAGCGACAGCCACGGCGCCAGCCACACGCTGCGTGAGCTGATGACAAGCATGGAAAAGGAAGGCCTGCCAGACGCCCTGATACACTGCGGTGACGGCGTGCTGGATGTGCTGCCCTACCGGGATGTTTGCAGGCTGTTCCTGCCGGTGCGCGGCAACTGTGACCTCAGTTGCCCGCCCGACATCCCGCCCCAGCGCCTGATCAACCTTGGCGGTCAGGCGCTGATGATCACCCATGGGCACGCGCAGAAGGTCAAGTGGGGCCTGAGCAGCCTGCTCTACTTGGCGCTGGAGCGCCAGGCGCGCGTCTGCTGCTTTGGCCATACACACCGGCAGCTGGCCCAGTGGGAGCAGGGCATCCTGCTGCTCAACCCCGGCGCGCTGTGCCAGGGCGAATATGCCCTGCTGAGCATAGAGGGCACAGGGGAGATCCAGCCAGAGTTACGGAAGCTCTAAGCTGCAAGGCTTCGGGTATGGGCATTCAGTGATGCTTTCACATTCCCAAAGTAAGGCGAAGCGAATTCTCTGCAAATCGCGCAATTTTCCGTTTGACGAAAACAATGCCCTATGCTACACTGTCATTCGCTGATTTGGTCATCAGCGCGCCAATGTAGCTCAGCTGGCAGAGCAGCGGTTTCGTAAACCGCAGGTCAAGGGTTCGAGTCCCTTCATTGGCTCCA
>CAKTTM010000049.1 GCA_934615145.1 uncultured Clostridia bacterium
GGGGCAGGTGTGGGCAGAATTGCCGCGCGTCCAGGAAGACCGCGTGGCCGCCCACTGGCCGCACGATGGGCACACCGGCCTTCATCAGGCGCTCGCCCAGGTAGCGCACCTGCTTGACACGGTGCTCGATGTATTCCTCCTGCATGGCTTCCTTCAGACCAATGGCCATGGCCTCCATGTCGCGCCCGGCCATGCCGCCGTAGGAGGGCATGCCCTCAAAGACTACCACCAGCTCGCGGGCGGCCAGGAAGAGCGCCTCGTCGTTTAAGCACAGGAAGCCGCCGATGTTGGTGATGCAGTCCTTCTTACCCGACATCGTGCAGCCGTCAAAGTAGCTGAACTGCTCGCGCACGATCTCTTTAATGGACTTCTGCTGATAGCCCGCCTCGCGCTCCTTGATGAAGTAGGCGTTCTCCACACAGCGGGTGGCATCGGAGAACAGGCGGATGCCCTTGGCGCGGCAATAGCGGCTTACGGCCCGCATATTGGCCATGCTGACCGGCTGGCCGCCGGCCAGATTGACCGTCAGCGCCACGCAGACATAGGCGATTTGCTCTGCCCCCACCTTGTCCACCAGGGCCTTTAGCTTATCCAGGTCCACATCACCCTTGAAAGGCAGCTCGATCTTCGCGTCATGGGCCTCATCGCGGATGATGTCGTAGAAGACGCCGCCGTGGGCCTCCTGATGGTAGCGGGTGGTGGTGAAGTACATATTGCCCGGCACATACTGCCCCGATTTAATGGCAATGGCGCTGAGCAGGTTCTCCGCCCCGCGGCCCTGATGGGTGGGCACCACATGCGCAAAGCCAAAGAGCTCCTTGACCGTGCTCTCCAGATGGTACCAGTTGCGACTGCCGGCATAGGCCTCATCGCCCAGCATCATGCCGGCCCACTGCCTGTCGCTCATGGCGTTGGTGCCCGAGTCGGTCAGCAGGTCGATGTAGACATCCTGCGAGTCGATCAGGAAGGTATTGTAGCCTGCGCGCTTGATGACTTCCAGCCGCTCCTCGCGGCTGTTCATCCGGATGGTCTCCACCGCCTTGATGCGGAAGGGCTCGGCGGGATAGCCTGTGTCCAGCATGGTCTGCCTCCTTGTTGTCGTGGATATGGTAGAGGATGTTTTTTTATTGTTTTTATTGTACACGCATCGGGTGGAAAAGGCAAGGGCTATCGCCGGGCGGCCTGTGGCCGCTGGCCTGAGATGCTTCATATGAAGGATTAGGGTATACTCCCGGTGACCGGGCATGCCAAAGCAGGCCCCTGCCACCACGACCGCCCCCGCGAAAGGATGTTTCCCCCATGAGCAAACCCAAGGTCGCCTTCGTCTGCGTGCATAACTCCTGCCGCAGCCAGATCGCAGAAGCGCTCAGCTGGCTGCTGGCCGGCGATGTCTATGACAGCTATTCGGCCGGCACCCACACCAAGGACCGCATCAACCCGGACGCGGTGCGCGTGATGAAGCGGCTGTACAACATCGACATGGAGGTCAGCCAGCGGCCCAAACTGCTGGCGGATATCCCTGAGGTGGACATCGTCATCACCATGGGCTGCAATGTGGAATGCCCCTATTTGCCCTGCCGCCACCGGGAGGACTGGGGCCTGGACGACCCCAGCGGGCAGCCGGACGAGGCCTTTGAGCAGACGATCGCGCTAATCAAAGACAAGGTGCTGGCGCTCAAGCAGCGCATCCAAAGCGGCGAGCTGTTGTAGCCTCAACGCGGCATCATGAAAAAGGGGAGGGCAGTCAAGCCTTCCCCATTATTTTTGCAAATCTTCATTAAGCTATTCTGTCTTGTCTACTGCTCCCGCCCTTCCCGGCCAGCACCACGCGGTTCTTGCCGCCCCGCTTGGCAAGGTAGAGCGCCTGGTCGCTGAGGTTGTAATAATGGCGCATGTCGGTGCCGCTGCCGGGCACCAGGCTGCACACGCCGATGCTGATGGTGCAGCGCAGCTGTTCGTAATGCAGCTCGCGCATATCCTCCACCGCGCGGCGCAGGCGCTGGGCCACGGCCATGGCCTGATCGGCCCGGACGCCGGGCAGCAGCACGGCAAACTCCTCGCCCCCATAGCGTCCAAACAGATCATCCCGCCGCAGCAGCACGCCCACCGCCGCCGCCACCCCATGCAGCATCGCGTCGCCGGCCAGATGGCCGTGCTGATCGTTGAGCTGCTTGAAGTTATCCACATCCATCAGCAGGCAGCTGACCGGCTCGCCCTGATCCTCACAGCGCCTGAGCATCTGCCCGGCCTGCTGCTCAAAGGCCTGGCGGTTGAGGATGCCCGTCAGCCCGTCGGTGGTGGCGGCCAGGGTGAGCTCGGCATCCAGGCGCTGCTTGTCCATCAGCATGAAGCCGACCGAGCCGCTGAACAGATGCACATAAAGCGTGAGAAACATCACCGTATTAAACACACTGTTGACCTGCAGGCTGAAATCCAGCAGCGTGGTCATGGCGGCCACGCCGCGGGCGAAGAGCAGCAGCAGGGTCAACACATTGATCAGCGACACCGTGCGCTGCAGCGCGCCGGCCCGGGGCTGCAGCAGCATCTTGAACACAGGGTAGCCCAGCAGCACCGTCAGCACAAAGGAGGAGAGCACGATCCTGCCCCGCTGATCCAGCAGGAAGAGGGCCGCCAGGTCAAAAGCCAGGATGCAAATGAGCGCCAGAGCGCGATAGAACCTGCGCACCTGGGGCGTATCCAGCCCGCACAGGCGCAGAAAGCTGCCCATCTCCATCGCAAAGCCCAGGTAGAGCAGCGTATTGGGCAGCAATATCCAGAACAGGCCAGGTAAAATGAGCTGCAGCCCAAAGCCAAGCCAGGCGCTGCCCTGCAGCAGCTTGGCGACCAGCAGGCCGCGCAGCGCGCCTTTGAGCGCCATCCCGGCCGAGTAGGCCATGACCAGGACGCCGCTGAGCAGATGCCCGGCGATCAAGGCGAGCATCATGCTGGTCGTGTTGGTGCCCAGTAACTGCAAGCCCGTTTTCCTCTCGCCCCGGTTCTGTACGAATTGTCGTTAAGTGTTGATTCAGTATAGCGCGTCGCTTACAATCTGTCAACATGCCCGCTGGCTCCAGGCGCCGCGAAGTGTTACAATCCCCGCGTTGACCGCCCGGCGCGCCTGCGGGTATGATAATGTGGCGCTGACGGCGGCCTGCTGTCAGCCAGGATGACGAAGGAGAGAGCCATGGACGCCTACCTTGCCTTTAACCAGAACAGATGGAACGCGGTGGCCCGCAAGCGAGGCAACCCCTACACCATCCCGATCAGCCATGAGGCGCTGATGGCGGCCAAGGACGAACCCATTGAAGTCTACCTGACCGCTGGCAAGCCTGTGCCCGCCCAGTGGTTTGACAGGGCGAAGGGCAATAAGCTGCTGGGCCTGGCCTGCGGCGGCGGCCAACAGGGGCCACTCTTTGCCTTGAAGGGCTACGACACCACCATCATGGACTACTCCAGCGAGCAGCTGGGCAGCGACAGGCTGGTGGCAGAGCGGGAGGGCCTGGCCATCCACACCGTGCAGGCGGACATGACACAGCCCTTTCCCTTTGACAGCGAGTGCTTTGACATCGTCTTTTGCCCGGTCTCCAACACCTACATCGAGAGCCTGGACAACATGTGGGCAGAGTGCTACCGCGTGCTCAAAAAGGGCGGCCTGCTGATGGTGGGCTACATGAACCCCTGGATATATATGTACGACGCCGATGTGGTCTGGGACCGGCCGGAGGAGGAATTGCTACTGCGCTACAGCCTGCCCTTTAACTCAAGGCAGCTGGAGGCCGAGGGCAAGCTCCGCATCGATCCCGAGTACGGCTATGAGTTCAGCCACACGCTGGAGGCGCAGATCGCAGGCCAGCTGCGCGCCGGCTTTGTGATGGCAGACCTCTATGAATCCCGCGACGGCCGCAACAGGCTGAGCCAATATGGCCCTGACTATATCGCCAACCTGAGCCTTAAGCTATAATAGATCATCCCCCATCAGCGCCGCCCAAGCGGCGCCCCGGACGAAAGGATAAGCATGCAAGCACTCTTTACCGCCCTCATGGGCATCATCCAGGGATTGACGGAGTTTTTGCCGGTGAGCTCCAGCGGCCACCTGCTGCTGGGCGAAAAGCTGCTGGGCCTGCTGGGCTACCAGGCGGACAACGCCCTGGCGCTGGCCGTGATGCTGCACATGGGCACGCTGATCGCGGTGGCCATCGTGTTCTGGCGCGACTGGCTGGAGATGATCAAGCACCCCATCAAGAACCCCACCCTGCTGCTGCTGTTCATCGCCTCCCTGCCGGCGCTGGTGGCGGCGCTGCTGCTGGGCAAGTCCATTGATGAGCTGTTCACCGGCTGGTTCCTGGGGCCCAGTTTTCTGATCACCGCCCTCTTCCTGGTCCTCATCGAGCAGATCACGCGCCGTCGCGCGCATCAGGCAATCCTCAATGACGCCGTCACCCTGCCGCGCGCGGGCGTGATGGGCCTGTTCCAGGCGGTGGCGCTGCTGCCGGGCGTCAGCCGCAGCGGCAGCACCCTGTTAGGCGGCGTGGCCACAGGCCTCAGCCGCGGCACGGCAGCCAAGTTCAGCTTCATGATGTCCGCACCCGCGATCCTGGGCAGCTTTCTGATGGAGGGCAAGGACGCGGTGGAGCAAGGCGGCATCGGCTCGCTGTTCTCGCCTGCCATCTTGCTGGGCATGGTGGCCGCCTTCATCAGCGGCTGGCTGGCCATCCGCTACATGCTCAAGCTCATTGAGCGCATCTCCTTTTACAAGTTCGCCCTCTACGTCGCCCTGGTGGGCATCGCCGTCATCATCATGCAATTGACTGGCTTTGCGGACTTCCCGCCGCTGAGCTTCCCCACGCCCCCGGCCGTGCCGGTTGGTTAATACACTTTGGAGGTGTCATGTTCAAGCGTCTGTCTTCACTCTTACTTAGCCTGCTCATACTGACCAGCCTGTTCCTGCCCTCTGCCTCCCTGGCCGAGCTTGTCGTCAGCGATACGCCGGCGCAGCCTGAGGCGGCAGCGCAAGAGTTTATCCCAGGCTCCCGCAAGGTGGGCCTTGAGAACAGCTACTGGGAAACCCCCATGGACATCCGCGACGAGGCTGCCATCTGGGCCATGCTGACCGCGCCCATCACCATCGTTGACGAGCATCAGAAAAAACAGGTGCTGCTGCGCGCCGAGCCCCGCGACGACGCGCCCGCGGTGGGCGATGTCACCGGCGCCAGCCAGGGCGTGCATGTGCTGGAGACGCTGGACAACGGCTGGTCGCTGGTGGAGGCCTACTCCAGCTCCTTCCACGACAGCCGCGTCAAGGCCTGGAACCAGCTGGTGCAGGGCTATATCAGGACCAAGCTGCTCAAGACCATCAAGGTGGATCAGCAGTACGGCATGGTGGTGGACAAGCTCAACCAGCGCCTGTACATCTTTGAAGACGGCAAGCTCTATGACACACTGATCGTCTCCACCGGCCTTGCCAACGAGCGCCAGCCCTACAACGAGACCCGCTCGGGCGAGTTTTTGATCGTCAGCCCCGTGGGCGACTTTAAGAGCGACAACATGGTGGGCGCCTATGCCCTGCGCTTCAACGACGGCGACTTCATCCACGAGACGCCCTACATACTGCGCGGCGGCAACAAGGTATTCGACTACACCGAGCCCAAACTGGGTGAGCGCGCCAGCCACGGCTGCATCCGCGTGCAGCGCAAGCGCACCAGCAAGGGCACCAACATGCGCTGGATCTGGGATACCTTCCGCAAGCACATGGGCGCGCGCATCATCGTCTGGGAGGACATCCAGGGCCGCACCATCCCCCTGCCCGACCCGGCGCTGCCGCTGTACTACAACACGGATGGTGGGCGCGACTATCACGCGGGCCCCACCTGCTACGGCGTGCGCGACAAGTTCTACCCCCTGCACCAGTTCACCTACGGCGAGCTGGACAGCGCCCCCTACAGCAAGCTCAACCCCTGCGCCTACTGCATCCCGCCGCTGCGCGTGGCAGAGATTGAGGCGATCAATCAGAGGAACGCACTGCCCAAGGCGCCGTTGTGAGGCGGGGCTGAGGTAATTGCGGGAAAACCAGCGCGATCTGCGCTGGTTTCTCTTTGCCGCCATTCTTGCCCTTTGAACCGCTGGCATGTATAATGCCTTGTATGGAATCTGGGCGCCTGCAAGCGGCGCCTTGGCATGAAACGGAGATGGAATCGTGAAGAAGACAATGGCTTTGGTGCTCCTGCTGGTGCTGTCGCTGGTGCTCAGCGGCTGTTCGCTGGTGGTCAAGGATCCGGCGGTGGATGCCAGGCAGGTAATCCTGGATATCAATGGCGAGACGGTGGACAAGGCGGCCTTTACCGCCAACTACAACGCCATGATGAACCAGGAATATCAGATGCAGCAGATGTACCAGATGTACGGCATGCAGGCGCCTGAGATCGTGCCCGAGGATGTGATGAACCGCGCCAAGGATCAGACCATCCGCGACATCATCATCCGCCAGAAGGCGGCGGAGCTGAAGCTAAACGAGCTGACCGAAGACGAGGAGAAGGAGCTGCAGACCCAGGTGGACAGCGAGTGGCAGTCCACGCTCGACCAGGTCAAGCAGTATTACTTTGCCGATACCAAGCTGGAGGGCGAGGAGCTGGATAGCGCCATCGAGCATCAGGCCGAAGACCTGGGCATCAGCCGCGAGCTGACGGAAGCCGGCCTGCGCGAGACCTTTGTCAGCGGCAAGCTGGAGAAAGACGCCACCAAGGAAGTGACCGTGCCGGAGGAAGACATCAAGGCGGACTTTGACGCCAAGGTAGAGGCCAACAAGGCCAGCTACGAGGCCGATCCCAACGCCTACGGCAGCGCCATCAACGGCGGGCAGACGGTCTATTTCGCGCCCGAGGGCTACCGCATGGTCAAGCAGGTGCTGATCAAGTTCCTGCCCGAGGATCAGACCAAGATAGACGCCATCAAGGCCGACCAGTCAGGCGCCCAGACGGCGCTGACCAGCGCCGTGGAGGCCAAGGCCGCCAATGCTGAGGCGCTGCTGAAGGAAGGCATCAGCGAGGACGAGAAGAAGACCCTGGAGGAGCAGGCCACGCAGCTGCAGGCCACGCTGGACGAGGCGCAGCAGAAGGTGGACAAGCTGGCCCAGGATCTGCTGGCCGCGCAGAACGCCGGCTACGAGGCCATCCTGCCCAAGGCGCAGGAGGTCTATAACAAGGCCAAGACCGAGGACTTTGACGCCCTGGCCAAGGAGTTCAACGAAGACACGGGCATGCCCGAGCGCGGCTACGCGGTGCGCGAAGGCTTCAGCAGCTTTGACGAGGCCTTTGTCAAGCCCGCCATGGCGCTGGCCAATGTGGGCGATGTGGCCGAGCCCAGCCAGGGCATGTACGGCTACTACATCGTACAGTACGCCGCCGATGTGACCCCCGGCCCCGTGGACTATGAGGCCGTCAAGGGCAACCTGCACGACGCGCTGCTGACGACGAAAAAGAGCCAGGCCTGGGAAGACGCCATCAAGCTATGGACTGACAGCGCCAAGGTGGAGAGCTTCCTGGATAGGATGAGCAACTAAGGCCTGAGCAGTCCGGCCGTGACAGGAGGCAGAGCCATGGCGCGCAAGACCTGGAACCAGAAGCTTAACAGCCGTGGCGATCTGCCCAAGGTGGAGGATCTGTCAGACAAGCCGGAGGCCGTGGCCAGGCTGGGCGGCAGCCGCATGCTGATCGCAGCGCCCATGCAGTATAACGACTTGATGGCCTTGATCCCTGAGCGTCGTCTGATCACGGTTGATCGCATCCGCGCCTATCTGGCCCGTCAGGCGGACGCGGATGTCACCTGTCCCCTGACGGCAGGCATCTTCACCAATATCTGCGCCAATGCAAGTGAGGAACGGGAAGTGCACAAGATACCCTACTGGCGGACACTGCGCGCCAAGGGAGAGCTCAACGAGAAGTATCCCGGCGGTATCGCCCAGCAGCGCCTCCTGCTGGAGAGCGAGGGGCATCAGGTGATACAGAAGGGCAAGCGCAGCTTCGTGGTGGACTATGAAGCCAAGCTGGCCGATCTGGACAGCCTGAGGGCATAGAAGGATATGTGGTATTGCCCCCTGCCTAAGGCTTAGGGCAGGCACAGAGCATCAATAATAGACCCCTGAGAGCTTCAATGGGCTGATGAACGCCCCGCGCGAGTTGCCGCGCGGGGCGCTTCTGCCTTGGTCAGGCTTCGTTAGTCCACCCCCAGCCAGTCCAAATCCCGGTTGTACACCATGTTGACGAAGGTTCGGTAAGCGCTGGTGTTATCCTCCGTTGTACTGAAGGGAATGATCAAACTGCGGCGGGCTTGGGTGCCGGGGATGATCTGCATCTCCCCCAGGCTGAGGCCTTGGCTGTCGAGCAGGGCCGTCAGGGGCTGACCGCTGCTGCGCAGTTGGGCCTGCGCGATCTGGGCGCTCAGGCTGTCTTTGGCCTGGCGGGCGGCGGCCTCGTCGGGCAGGGCCAGGGCGATCAACACCTGCTGGCTGCCGGCCTCAAAGACCTGGGCGATGGCCAGCGCGCTGTAGGGCTGCTGTTCCATCCCCGCGGCCTCCGGCCGCATCAGCAGCAGCTGGGTCAGCGCCTGGTCTTTCGGCGTCAGGGCCGCCAGCAGCGCCATCAGCGGGGCGTCGTCGGCAAGCGGCGTGGTCTGCCCGGCCGCCAGCGCGCGGAAGAGATCGCCATCGGGTGAGGACAGTAGCAAGTCGTCTGTGATCATCACCGGGAAGCTGCGGCCCAGGTCGCCGCCAAAGATGAAGCCCAGATCGCGCCGGTCAAAGTCCACAACTGGGCCGCTGTCAAAGTCGCCCTGCCAGCTCCACTGCTCGGGCTCCCCCTCGGCCTGCAGATAGCCCCGCCTGGTCAGCGCCAGGCGCAGCAGGGCCTGATTGATATCGCCCTGCAGCCACAGCTGCTGGCTGGGCGGCTGCCCGGCTTCGATGGCGCGCTCGATCTGGAACAGGTCGATGCCCGATGAGGCCAGTATGTCACCTGCCATCATCAGGTACATGCGGATGACCGCTGGGCCGGTCATGACAGCGCTCATGGCGCGCAGCAGCGGCTGCTCCTCCCCCTTGTCGCGCAGCGCCTGGAAGGCCGCCACATCGGCGGGCGCGGTGAGGCCGGGCGTATGGGCAAAGAGCAGGGCATAGTCGGCGTAGCTAAGCCACCCTGCCTCCAGGGCGCTGGCCGGCAGGGCGCCTATCATGGCCTCCTGGGGCGTCTGTGGCTTGTCAGCCAGGGCGGGCGTCATGGCAAAGGCCAGGCTCAGGCAGAGCAGCAGGCCGAGGATACTCTTCATATGGTCTCCTTTCGCTCCCCCGTGCGGCGAGGGAGGCATCGTGCAGGAAAGTGATGTTATTGGGATTGTACACGCCCGCCGCGGCCATAAACGATGCCGCCTGGCATGTAAAATTCCTGTAAAGCCTTGCATAATATCCATAAAGCGCATGCATTGTGCTATAATCCCTTGGTAAACTATGGACAAGGAGTAGGCTATGCAATTACAACTACGCGACATCACCAAGTCCTTTGGTGACAGGGAGATACTGCACGGCGTCAGCTTTGACGTGCAGTCCGGGCGCGCGATGGGCTTTCTGGGGCGCAATGGCGCCGGCAAGTCCACCACCATCCGCTGCCTGATGGATGTCTTCAAGCCCGACAGCGGCGAGTTTCTGATGGATGGCAAGCCCTTTGCGGTCAAGGACTGGCACATCGGCTACCTGCCCGAAGAGCGCGGCCTGTACTACAAGCACAATGTGCTTGACCAGCTGATCTATTTTGCCATGCTGCGCGGCGCCAGCAAGCAGGATGCGCAGGCCACCGCCAACTATTGGGTGGAGTATTTTGAGCTGGCTGACTTTAAGAACAAGAAGCTGGAAACACTCTCCAAGGGCAACCAGCAAAAGATACAGATCGCCCAGGCCTTTTTGAATGACCCGGCCATATTGATATTGGACGAGCCCTTCT
>CAKTTM010000050.1 GCA_934615145.1 uncultured Clostridia bacterium
GTCAAAGGATAAAGATCTCATTGCTCTGGCCATCCATGAGCATTGAAATATAAGGAGGGAAAGAATGAAAAGGATTCTGTTGCTTGTTATGGTCGCGGTGCTGCTTGTGCCTGCGGGGCTCTCGCTGGCGCAGGAGAAGCCGACCATCTCCTACTATGCCTATTGGACTGGTGCTCTGGACCCGGGCAGCTATGTGGAAACCTTTGTTGAGGATAAGCTCAACATGAACATCGATGTCCGCAAGGTCACCCACACGGACAAGGAGGCCGTCAACCTCATGCTGGCCTCAGGCAACATGCCCGACTGCGGCTGGTTTGAGCAGACTGCGGCCTACATGGCCCGTGAAGAGCTCACCCGGCCCATCCCGGTGGAAATGGTCAAAAAGTATGTTCCCGGCCTGATCGAGATCTTTGACCAGTACCCGATCCTTTATGGCTATGCACTGGATCCCAACGACGAGACCCAATTCCTCTTCCTGCCTGACATCTATGTGGGCAGTGAGATACTCTTCAATCCCGCCCTTTACCTGCGTTACGACTGGATTGAGAAGCTGGGCATTGACCTGGGTGTCAATGTGGAGAAACTCAACGACCAGCTCTATATCGCAGACAACGGCCTGACACTGGAAGTGTTCGAGAACATACTCAACCGCTTTGTCAAGGATGATCCCGATGGCAACGGCCAGAATGATACCTTTGGCCTGCTAAAGGACTGGCCTGTCACCATGCTGCCCAGCCAGAACCTGATTGCCAGCTTCATCGAGCATGAAGGCAAGGGCATCTCCTGGTTTGCCCACCCCGACATGAAGAAGGTACTGATGGATGCGCAACGCATGTACGCCAGCGGCGCTCTGTACTCCGAGATATTCACGGTGCGATGGGGCGAGGACTGGGAGCTGATCAACACTGGCAAGGCCGGCGTGCTCAGCGGCAACGCTGTCGCCACTGTCTGGCTGAACCCCTGGGCCAACAACCGTCCCCCGCTGTCCCTGATGGCGGGCAACCCTGAAGCCAAGCTGCTGATGATCCCCGGATTGGTCGGGCCAAATGGCATGGTCAATCAGGCCAAGTGGACCAAACCCACCCGATGGGAGCGTTTCTTCGTCAATTGGGATGTCTCTGATGAGAAGCTGGCCGACATCCTGACCTTCTTCAACTTCACCAATTTCTCCGACGAGGAGACCATGGCCACGCTGTGGATGGGTGAAAAGGGCGTGGATTGGGAGTGGCAGGGCGACAAGCCTGTCAAGCTCAAGACGCTGCAGAACGGTGAACGCGGCACGCAGATATTCTGCCGCAATGTGCAGGCCGGCAAGGTCTTTGAGTGGGACACCTATGGCGAACTGTTCTCCCTTGGCATGAAGTACTACATCCTCCCCGAGGGCGGCGTCTGGAACAAGGGGCTGGTCTATCCCTACAAGGAGGATCTGCTCAGCCAGTCCAAGGCCGCTGAGGTACAAAATGAGTATGGCCAGGACTGGACCGCCACCTATGAGACATACTTTATGAATGTCATCCTTGGCAAGGCCAATGTGGAAGAGGACTGGGACGCCTACATCAAGAAGCTTTACGATCTGAAGTACGGCGACTTCCTGGCTGAGATGGAGAAGGTTCCTCCCTTCGCTGAGCTGGTGGAGCGCTATAAGTAAGAACTGACCAACCGGGCGCTGGCTGCTGCGCGTCTTGCGCAGCAGCCAGCGCCCACAATTGAGCATAACCAAGCGGAGGAACAGACCAAAGATGAGGGATCTGATCCTGATCGGTGTGACGGGGCATACTGAAAGTGTTCTGGACAGCGCGCTGAGCATGAAGAGCTTTGACAATGTGCACTTGATTGAGCCCGCAGCCACAGAGCCACGTGACTTCCACGGCTTCAAGGTGCATGCCGGTGTGTCGCGGATCAAGGAATTGATGGAACAGGGCGCAAGGGACACCTTCATTGCCTGCGGATGCATCGGCGGCTATGGTAGGCGGCTGGAATACTATGAACTGGCCATAACGCTGGGGCTGCGTCTGATCAATGTGATTGACCCGTCTGCCTGTGTGTCTACCCTGGCGGAGATGGGCCAGGGGGTATTTGTGGGCAAACAGGGCGTGGTGAACGCCTTTGCCAAAGTAGGGCCTATGGCCATCATCAACACTGGGGCTACAGTGGATCACAACTGCGACATCGCCGCCTTTACCAACATAGCCCCCGGCGCCATACTCTGCGGCTCGGTCAGTACCGGTTTGGTTGCCTACATTGGCGCTGGCTCAGTCATCAGAGAGTGCATGCATATCGGTGCCGGTGCCTTCGTGGGCATGGGCAGCCTGGTGCTCAAGGATGTGCCCGAGGGCAAGATGGTCTATGGGCGTCCGGCTCAAGTGGTGGGCGACTATCGCTTGAATGGCCCCACGCGGGTGGAAGACATCCCGAGCCTAAATCAGACAAGAGAAAATACAAAATGATTCAGTAACTACAGGTATGCAAATGGAGGATATAAGATGGCGATTGAGCGCTTCATCGTTAGCAATGATACTTCGATCTACGAATCCTGGCCCTGCCTGGCCCTGACACTGGGAGGGGCTCTTTTTTGTGTTTTCACTGAGAGCACCAGCCACGGCGATCGCTCCTACTCGCGTGTGGTCTATACCACCAGCACTGACAGGGGCAGGACATGGTCCGCCAAGGTGGGCCTGACAGAGCCTTGGCAGTCTGACGGCAGTTCGCACTGGGACTGTGCCAGGGTCACGAGGCTTAAGGATGGCAGGCTGGCCATCGTCTGCAACTTCTCCTTTCGCCAGGAGAAGGCCGTGATAGGCGACATCTACTTATGGATAGGTGACGCTGAGGGCAAAAAGTTCAGTGAGGGGCGTAATCTGGGCCTCAAGGGTATCGTGCCGGACAAATTGCTGGAGCTGGAGAGCGGCAGATGGATCATCGCCTGCCATGGCGGCGGCTTTGATGGCTTCATGAACCTCCAGCAGCGGCTATACTATTCCGATGATCAAGGAGAGACCTGGTCAGATCCGGTGACCGTCGCCAAAGATGAGCGATACAACCTGTGTGAGGCCTCGATCCTGGAGGTGTCGCCGAGCAAACTCGTCTGCTTCATGCGAGAGAACTCTTCCATGGGCTATGAGTGCTTTGCCACGATGTCCGAAGATGCAGGAGAAAGCTGGGGGCCGCTGTACCTGATCCCTCTGGCCGGATGCCATCGACCGGTGGCGGGCTTCCTGGACACTGGAGAAATCATGATCACCTACCGTTACCGCACAGGCGCTCAGAAAGGCTGGCTGGGCAAGTGGACTCAAAATACCTTCCTGGCCCTGACGGATGTGGAGACAGTTTGCACGGCTGACAGAAGGCAGCAGGAAGTGCGCATCATGCCGCTGAACTACGACACCAGCGCGGAATCTGATCTGGGCTATACCGGCTGGGTGCAGTTCCCCGATGGGGAAATCTACATCGTGGACTATATCCGCAACGATCAGCCCAAGTGCTATATCATTGGCGCCTCACTGCGCAGAGAAGACATTGGCGGCCTCGCCTGATTGCCTCTTTCCCTTGTCATCCCCTCCCCCCTCATGCTATAATCCCAAAGGGGAACAGGTTTTCTGTTTTATCCTGTTGAGTGGGGTTTGTAGATGAGAGTTGGGGTCGTTTCCCTGGGCTGCGCCAAGAACCGCGTGGACACCGAAGAGATGCTGTCCCTGCTGAGTCAGGAAGGCTTTGAGATAAGCGACAGGCCGGAAGAGGCGCAGGTGCTGGTGGTCAATACCTGCGGCTTCATCACATCGGCCAAAGAAGAAAGCATCGACGCCATCTTTGAGATGGCTCAGTATAAGGAAAAGGGCAAGTGCCAGGTGCTGGCGGTGACCGGCTGCCTGGCACAGCGCTATGGCCAGGAGCTGATGCGCGAGATCCCTCAGATCGACGTGCTAAGCGGCGTGACGCAGTACGACAGCCTGGCGGAGGCCATTAACAGGGCGCTCCACCGGGGCGAGCGCGTGCAGAACACTGAGCGCAAGCAGGCCTTTTTGCACTGCGGCCGTGTGCTGACCACGCCTGGCTACAGCGCCTATGTCCGCATCGGCGAGGGCTGTGACAACCGCTGCGCCTACTGCGCCATCCCGCTGATTCGCGGCGGCCACCGCAGCAGGCTCAGGCAGGATATATTGGACGAAATGCGCAGCCTGGCTGAGCAGGGCGTCAAGGAGCATATCCTGATCGCGCAGGACACCACGCGCTGGGGCCGCGACCTGGCGGGCCAGAGCCTGCAATCGCTGCTGCGCGAGGCGGCGGCCATCCCAGGCGTTGAGTGGCTGCGGCTGCTGTACTGCTATCCGGATGAGACCGACCTGGCCTTGATCGACGAGATGGCAGCGCATGAGAACATCTGCCGCTACCTGGATCTGCCGCTGCAGCATGCCGCGCCCCGCATTCTCAAGGCAATGAACCGCCGGGGCGACATCGATCAGATCAAGGCGCTGCTTCAGTACGCCAGGGACAAGGGCTTCGCGCTGCGCACCACCTTCATCGTGGGCTTCCCCGGGGAGACCGAGCAGGACTTTGAAAACCTGATGGCCTTTGCGCGCGAGGTGCGCTTTGACCGCATGGGCGCCTTCACCTTCTCGCCCGAGGAGGACACCGCCGCCGCCCTGCTGCCCGACCAGGTGCCCGAGCATATCAAAAAGCAGCGCCTGGACGCGCTGATGGCCCTGCAGCAGCAGATCAGCCTGGCCCGCGGGCAAGAGCGGATCGGCAGCGTGGACAAGCTGCTGATCACCGGCCGCCAGGGCGGGCTCTATACCGCGCGCTCGGCCTGGGAGGCGCCGGACGCCGACGGGCTGATCTATGTGGACAGTGACAGGCAGCTGAAGCCCGGGCAGTTTATCATGGCCCGCATCACCGATGCCCAAGCCTATGATTTGACAGCCCTTGAGGTGCAGGCGTGAACCTTCCCAACAAGCTGACCATATTAAGGGTGCTGATGGTACCCTTCTGCGTGGTCTTTATCATGCTGGGCTGGTATCTGCCCGCTGCCATCGTCTTTGCGCTGGCGGCGCTGACCGATTTACTGGACGGCTATATCGCCCGGCGCGACAACCTGGTCACCAACTTTGGCAAGTTTGCGGACCCCGTGGCCGACAAGGTGTTGGTGCTGACCGTGATGATCGCGCTATTGGCCCAGGGGCATTACTACTGGTGGGCGGCGGTGATCGTGGCGGCGCGGGAGCTGGCCGTCGACGGCCTGCGCCTGGTGGCGGTGGAACAGGGCATCGTGGTGCCCGCCGGCCTCCTGGGCAAGTACAAGACCAACCTGCAGATATTCTCGCTTCTCTCGGCGATGCTCTTTCTGCCCGCCTGGCTGACGCTGGCGCTGACCATCCTGGCAAGCGCGCTGACCTTGATCTCCGGCTGGCAGTACTATCAGGGCACCCGTCACCTGCTGAACAAATAACCGAAAGGGATAGAACAATGGCAGCCAAAGAAAAGGACACAAAACTAAGCGCAGTGGATAACGAGCGCGCCCAGGCGCTGGACAGGGCGCTGGCGGCGCTGGACAAGCAGTTTGGCAAGGGCACCGTGATGAAAATGGGATCCCAGGCCAAGCTGCAGGTGGATGCCGTGCCCACCGGCTGCCTGGAGCTGGACCTGGCGCTGGGCGTGGGGGGCATCCCCCGCGGCCGCATTGTGGAGATATACGGGCCGGAGAGCTCGGGCAAGACCACGGTGGCCCTGCATGTCACCGCCGAGGTGCAAAAGAAGGGCGGCATCGCCGCCTTCATCGACGCCGAGCACGCGCTGGATCCGGCCTATGCCAAGCGCCTGGGCGTCAACATTGACGAGCTCTATGTCAGCCAGCCCAACACCGGCGAGGACGCGCTGGAGATCGCAGAAGCCCTGATACGCTCGGGCGCGGTGGACATCGTGGTCATCGACAGCGTGGCCGCCCTGGTGCCGCGCGCCGAGATCGACGGCGAGATGGGCGACACCTTTGTGGGCCTGCAGGCCCGCATGATGAGCCAGGCGATGCGAAAGCTGGCCGGCGTGGTGAGCAAAACCAACTCCATCGCGCTGTTTATCAACCAGCTGCGCGAAAAGGTGGGCGTGATGTACGGCAATCCGGAGGTCACCCCCGGCGGCCGGGCGCTGAAGTTCTACTCCTCCGTGCGCCTGGATGTGCGCCGCGGCGAGCAGCTGAAAAACGGCAGCGAGGTCATCGGCAACCGCACCAAGGTCAAGGTGGTCAAAAACAAGGTGGCCCCGCCCTTCCGCGTGGCGGAGTTTGACCTGCTCTACGGCCAGGGCATCAGCAAGGAAGGCACCCTGCTTGACATGGCGGTGCAGCGCGACATCATCAATAAGTCCGGCAGCTGGTTTAGCTACAAGGACATCCGCATCGGTCAGGGCCGCGACAACGCCCGGCTCTACCTGATCAACAACCCCGAGACCGCCCAGGAGATCGAGGCCACCATCCGCGAGAGTTTCGCGGTGGCCGATGTGCATACCGAGGGCGAGGACACGCAGGACATGAGCGGGGACGAGTAAGCGCGTCCCGCGTCCATCGAAAAACTGCGGTTTTTCGATGGTTTGGGCTTCGGCCCTCCGAACCTCCCAGGGGTTAATTGGGGCCTGCTTGTCTAAGCGGGCCCTTTTGTGTACATATACTTGGCATCAGGAGATGTAGCTTATGACTGCTATTCAAACAAGCCAAGCGCCAAGAATCATCATTGGACTGTGTGGAGGGAAAAGATGAACCCGAAAGTTGATATCACTGGCGTGGTACTGGAGAGCAAATCACTGATACTCAGGCCCTTTGAAGCGAAAGACTTGAAGGACTTCAATGAGTATGCCAAGGTTCCCGGCGTTGGGGAGATGGCTGGCTGGGTTCATCACCAATCCATGGAAGAATCAAAGGCCATCTTGGACATGTTTATCGATGGCAGAAAGACCTTTGCGATCACTGACAAGGCTAGCCGGAAGGTCATCGGCTCTCTGGGGATAGAAGAGTATGATGAAGCGCTTGCGGGCGAAAAGTACGATCACCTCAAGTGCAGAGAGATAGGTTATGTGCTTGGCAAGGATTATTGGGGCAAGGCCTACATGCCTCAAGCAGCAGATCGCCTGCTGCAATATTGTTTTGAGGAGCTGCGACTTGACGCCGTCTTTTGCGGCTACTTCAAGCAGAACACACGATCAAAGCGTGTCGGTGAAAAATTAGGCTTCCGTTACCTATGTGAGCACAGCTATACGACACGATATGGAACAGTTGAAGACTCGGTATTAACGGTTCTTCACAGAGAAGAATGGTTTAGAAAATACTGATTTCACGCTGTCATCCTTGTGCTATCAAGCCCAGCCAATCAGGGCATGGATAAGAAAATCTGCTACCCAGTGAACCTTTTCTCCCCGTCCCGCGACTATACAGGTGGAAGGAGGGCGTATGAGCAGCATGGATCCGGCGCACCAGTACTTTGAAAGCGTGGTCAGCCCCTACCTGCGCGGCCTGTACGCCTTCATCCGGGGGCATGCGCCCAGCGACCCTGAGGATGTCTATCAGGAGACGCTGCTGGCGGCCTGGCGCGGCTTTGACAGGCTGCGCGAACCCGATCAGCTCAAGCCCTGGCTATACGCCATCGCGCGGCACAAGTGCCTGGACGCGCTGCGGGGCAAGTACCAGCGGCTTGAGGATGCGGCGGATGACGAGCAGGCGGAGCCCGGCGCGCAGGGCTTTGAGCAGGCAAGCGCCACCAGGATGGATCTGCACCAGGCACTTCAAGCCCTCAAGCCCGACGACCAACTGCTGCTCTACCTGTGCTACCGCCAAGGATTTACCAATCAGGAGGCAGGCAAGCTGATGGGTATCCCCACCGGCACGGTGAAAAGCAGGCTGCACGCGCTGAAAAACAGGCTCAGGGCCAGCCTGGAGGAGGAATGAATGACGCAGGATGAGATGATGCGCCTGATGCCGCGCTTCGCGGCGGGCAGCCTGCCGCCGGATCAGGCGATGCGGATCGCCAGGGCGCTCAAACATAGCAATGCGCTCAAAGAAGAACTGCGCTTTGCCCTCAGCCTGCGCGAGGGCCTGGCTGCCCTGGAGCAAGCGCCGCCCCCCATCCGCTGGCTGCCGCCGCTGGAAGAGGCGCCCGAGAGCATCAGCAGGCTGCGCGAGGCCCTGGAGCTGACCGGCAGCGCGCTGCGCCTGGCACAGAAGCTGGTATAGTCAATTTGGAGAAGGAGGATATCAAGATGGGAGATCACCACAAGAAGTCTGACGCGGAGAATATCCGCGAGATACTGGAGGCCGTGGGCGACCGGGTACCGCGGATGATGAAGGGCATCATGAGCAGCATCTACACCCCCGAGGTGGGCGCCAGCATGGGCCAGTCGGTGGGCGCCTACTACAAGGAGCTGATCGCCGCCGGCCTGCCCCAGGAGGCCGCGCTGCAGATGACCCGTGACTTCGCCTTCAACACCAAGAGCATGATGGGCGGCATGGGCGGCGGCAAAGGCCGCGGACAGCGCCACGGCGGCGGAGGCCACGGGCCGGAGGGCTTCAGCTTCCACTTTGACAGCGACCATGACGATGAAGACGATGAGCATGCCGACGAGGATGAGGATCACGACGCCGGGCAAGGCCTGAGCTGATGGCCGGGCGGCTGCAGGCCCTGTGGCAGGCGCTGCGCCTGGTGGGCAGCCTGCCCGGGGTGATGATAGAGGCCAGCTGGCGCTACCGCGCCTTTGAGCGCCAGTTCATCCGCAGCGCCGTGGCCCAGAGCCTGCCGGAGGCGCAGGCACGGGCCCTGGCCCGCCGATTGAGGCCAGCGCAGATCGCGCGGGATCTGCAGCCAAGGCAGAAGAATCGGCTGCCCCCAGCCCCACACTAATGTAAAAGCCCTGTAACAAGCAGGCGTCCGGCGTTTACGCCGATACAGTTCGTTAGGCGCTAGCCGTAATTCCCGACCTAGTAGAGAACACAGAAGCTCATCATCGCACTATGTCTGACTCAGACAAGGAGGTATTTAGCAATCCCGGCTGAAGGAAATCCCACCGACGAATGACATCATGCGAGGTACTATAAGTGACTAGACACTCACCTAAGGGTGAAAAATCATCTCGCATACAACTTATGCGCTCCAGAGCATATGTAAGTATGAGCTGTTCTGTGTCAGGTTCAAAAACTATACCACCATAGGGTGCAACCTGAACATATCGATCCATGGTGTATGCCTTCTCAACACCAACACTCTTAAGATTTTGTCTTACAGGAGACAGTACCGCTTCACCCTGTTGTATCGCATCAAGGCTAGAAAATGCCGCCTCCCTCTCTGCAGGAGGTGTCGTTATGTCTCGCTCTATCCACAACACCTTTCCATCATTATCGTAAAAAGCAGTATAATTTATAATATCGCCGTTCTCCTGTTGAAATGCCGCACTGCCGACTTGAGCATTCTCCTCCATTTGCCGTCCTTCCTTAGCACCTGCTACCCACATACCTTTCTCATTAAACCAACAGATAACGGCATCAACAAGAGCCTGCTCCCGTTCCTCCTGAGATATTGATGGTGCTTTGGCCATGGCGCACAAGGAAGACGCAATCAAAGAAACAAATATCAAGAAAATCGAAGCGTATTTTATCTTCATTTTCAGTTGCCCACCGACCGTGGTGCCATATGCGGACCTTGAACTGAAGGACACGTCATAGTAAGCGTCAAACTCTTGAATAGGCAATTAATTCCCCCACCTGTACAGGGTGAATAATACCTATGCACCAAACTTGTCCCCGCATGTCCTCCGTCAATATAAGTATTCGCCAACACATGCGCCGCTTTATTCTCTATAGAGATCTGCTTTTTTACATATTGACAGTAAATGCATTTGCTATTGGTTGTAATCTCCCTCCAATGATTCACATTATCATATTTAGTTGTCTGAGTCGATGTAGAACTAAAAGTATGTGCTCTTAGC
>CAKTTM010000051.1 GCA_934615145.1 uncultured Clostridia bacterium
GGCTATGTGGGCCAGACCGCCATCAAGACCAAGGAGGTCATCGACAAGGCGCTGGGCGGCGTGCTCTTCATCGACGAGGCCTATGCCTTGACCACCCGCGGCCCGCAGGACTATGGCCAGGAGGCGGTGGAGACCCTGCTCAAAGCCATGGAGGACAACCGTGACGACCTGGTGGTGATCGTGGCCGGCTATGTCGATCTGATGAATGACTTTGTGCACTCCAACCCCGGCCTGGAGAGCCGCTTCAACCGCTTCATGTATTTCCCCGACTACACCATCGACGAGATGATGGGCATATTCGACCTGCGCTGCAAGAGCTCGGGCTATGTGTTGGCCGAGGACGCGCGGGAGCCCCTCAAAGAGATCATCAAGGCCGAGAGCGAGGACAACATAGGCTTTGGCAACGCCCGCGGCGTGCGCAACCTCTTTGAGCAGGCCGTGGCCCGCCAGGCCAACCGACTGGCCCGGCAGGAGAGCGTGACCAGGGAAGAGCTGATGGAGATCAGGCAAGAAGATTTGAGCGAGCCCGAGGAGGAAGAGAACGACAAGGAGGCCTGAAATGAGGGGATGGCGGCGCTGGGTCTGCCTGATGCTGCTGATCTGCCTGCTGCCGCTATGGGCTGGCGCGCAGGCGATACCGACCGACGAGGCGGGCAAGCCGCTCAATGTCAGCGGCCAATGCCTCTACCAGGACAGGCTGCTGCTGTGGACGGGCAAGACGCTCTACCAGTGGACGCAGACGGAGGGCGCACGGGTATTGGGCCAGGCGCCTGAGGGCACAGCTTTCACCCATCTGGTGGCAGAGGATGACAGGCTCTATGGCTATGACATGATGTCAAGGCTGCTCTATCCGCTGAGGCTGGATGAGGGCGGCCTCTACGCTGGGCAGCCGCTTTCACTCATCGCGGATCTGTTCGACGATCCGCAGAACGAGGATCTATCGCCCGACGCGCTGGTGCTGGTGGGGCAGCGCCTCTACGCGCTCTACCGGCCAGGCTACTTGGGCGGCTGGCAGGGGCTGATCTACGCCTTTGATATGCATAGCGGCCAGGGCCGCAGCCTGGACATTCCCTTCCCCCAGGCGCTGTGCCGCGGGCCGGGCGATACGCTGTGGCTGATGAGCCATGACCACCGCTCGGCCAGTGACACGCTGGACAAGTCAGATGATATGCCTGGCCTGCTGCGCCTGGATACGCACAGCGGTGAGCTGAGCGATTGGGGGCGCTTCAAGCAGCCCTTTGACAACATGGACCTGCCCGAGATGCCTTATGATGAGCAGACAGGCGATCTATACTATGCCATGTCGGGCCGCCTCTGGCGGCGTGATCGGGATGGGCAGGAGCATATCGCAGCCCTCTTGCCCCAGCTGGACGGCATGAGCGGCGCTGGCAAGCCCCTGCTGCTCCTGCATGACGGCAGCCTCTCCCTCATCAGCCGCGGCCAGGCCCAGCTGATGAGCCCTGAGGCCCAGCAAAGCATGCTGGCCTCTGCGCCGCTGACGCTCTATGGCGTCAGCGATATCAGTCAGCACGAGAAGATCATGCAGTCCCTGCCCGACCTGGCCATCCAGCGGATGGATCAGCATTGGGAGGGCCCCGGTCAACTGGGCCAGCAGCTGGCCGGCGGCGCCAGCGACATCGATGTGCTCTAGCTGGGCAGCCATCTGGACGAAACCCAGCGCCTGATCGAGAAGGGCTATCTGACGGACATCTCAGGCAGCCGGGCGGCGCTGCGGCATCAGGCGCGCTGCTACCCCCTGATACAGCAAAGCGCCGAAGGCGAAGGCGGCATCTACCTGCTGCCGGTCAAGGTGGACAGCAGCGCCTATACCTATCGCCCGGCGCTCTTTGAGCGGCTGGGGCTCACAGTGCCCCGCAGCTTTGAGGCGCTCTGTGAGCTGCTGCAGCGCTGGCAGGATGAGCTGCAGGACGAGCACCCGGACATGCAGCCCCTGATGCTGGGCCAGCCCAGGCGGCATATGATGACCCAGGCCATCGAGCTCACCTTCCTGGCGCAGCAGGTCAGGGGCGACAGCCTGCGCTTTGACGACCCCCTGCTGCGTGATTTGCTCAGCCGGGCGCTGGCGCTCGATCTGCCGGACTTGACCTGGGCTGACAACGACTATGGCTTCATGAACAAGCTGCCGCTGATCAGCTACACCAACTTGTCGCTGGGCAGCCTGAGCAGCAGCGCGGGCTGGGGCCCGGATGAGCAGGTGCTGCCCCTGCTGCTCAAGCCCTCGGAAACCCTGCCCGCCATCCTGCCGCTGCAGCTCAGCTATCTGGGCATCTACGCCGCCAGCGACGCGCCCGACAGGGCCCTGCGCTACCTGGAGGCCGCCATCCCAGCGCTTGACTACGAGACGCGCGTCAAGCTCTACCCGGATTTCAACGAGCCGCTGCAGCTGCCCGGCATGGAAGGCATATTGGCCCGCTTCGATAGCCAGATAGCGGCCCTGGAGCAGCAGATCAAATCGGCACAGGGCGCGGAGAAGACCGAGCTGGAGCGCCAGCTGGAGGACAAGCGCCTGGCCCGCGCGCAGCAGGCCAGCATGCGCTGGCACCTGAGCCCGGACATCATCGCCAGCTACCGCGACATGATGGCGCAGGCCTTGATTCTCACCCGCGAAAGTCATACCATCATAGAGCAGCCGGACTTCCGCCAGCTGATCGATCGCCTGCATGAGGGGCAGATCGACCTGGACGCCTTCATTGAGGAGGCCCAGGGCAAGCTGCGCCTGATGCAGCTGGAAGCGCAATAACTGAACACAAGGAGCCATCACTTAACATGATCGACTTTCGCAATGACTATTCACAGGGCGCGGCGCCCCAGGTGCTGGACTATCTGATCAAGCTGGGCGACCGCAGCTTCCGCGGCTATGGCGAGGACGAGCTCTGCCGCGCCGCCAAGAACCGCCTGCGCGAGATGGTGGGCATGCAGCGCGCCGCCCTGCACTTCGTCTCCGGCGGCACGCAGGCCAACCTGATCGTCCTGGCCGCCATGCTGCGCCCCCATCAGGGTGTCATCGCCGCCGACACCGGTCACATCAGCGTGCACGAGGCCGGCGCCATCGAGGCCACCGGCCACAAGGTGCTGGCCCTCCCCCACCGCGAGGGCAAGCTGGACCCCTTGGGCATACAGCGTCTGGTCGACAGCCACATCGCCGACGAGAGCTTTGAGCACATGGTGCAGCCCCGCGCCGTCTACCTCTCAAACGCCACCGAGCTGGGCACCGTTTACACCAAGGACGAGCTGCGCGCCATCAGCCAGGTCTGCCGTCGCAAGGGCCTGCTGCTCTACCTCGACGGCGCCAGGCTGGGCTACGCCATGGCAAGTGAGGCCTGCGACCTCACGCTGCCCGACATCGCTGGCTGCTGCGACGCCTTCTCCATCGGCCTGACCAAGCAGGGCGCGCTCTTTGGCGAGGCCATCGTCATCATCAACACCTCCCTTCAAAAGGATTTCCGCTACCTCATCAAGCAGCGCGGCGCCATGCTGGCCAAGGGCTGGCTGATGGGCGCGCAGTTTGAGGCGCTGTTTGAGGGGGATCTGTATTGGCAGCTGTCGCGGCACGCGCTGGCGCTGGCCGGACGGCTCAAGGAGGGCCTGAGCAAGCTGGGGGTGCCGTTTTTGGCCGACTCGCCCACCAATCAGCTGTTTCCGATCTTTGATGAAGAGGTGATCGAGCGCCTGGCCAAGGACTATGGCTTTAACAGGATCGAGAGCCTGGCGGACGGCAGGGCGGCGATTAGGTTCGTGACGCATTGGGGCAGTAAGGCCGAAGATGTGGAGGCTTTGATCAGGGATGTGGGCAAGGCGCTGGGGCGGTGAGAGCATCGAACCTCAGGTAACAGAAAAAGGGGCGGGATATGATGATCCTGCCCCTTTGACGTATGTGCTTTAGTTGTTGTGTGGAGCCCGCCGCAAAGATTGGCTTCGCTGTCTTTGCTCAGGGGAATTGGGCTGCGGCCCAGGCCCT
Organism: uncultured Clostridia bacterium; assembly: GCA_934615145.1. GTDB lineage: Bacteria > Bacillota > Clostridia > Christensenellales > Aristaeellaceae > UBA1038. The sequence continues at coordinate 3,980 of CAKTTM010000051.1, forward strand.
GGGGCTGCCCGCCCCAGACCCCGGCAAGGGATTTCATCCCTTGACCCCTCTTTGGCTTTGACTTCTCAGATGATGGATTCTCCCGTCATCTGCTCTGGCTTACTCAGGCCCATCGCCTTGAGCATCGTGGGCGCGATGTCGCACAGCCGCCCGCCCTCTCTCAGCTGGCGCCCCACAAACTCCTCCCCGCAGGCCACAAAAGGCACCGGGTTGGTCGTGTGCGCCGTGAAGGGCTCGCCCGTCTCGTAATCGATCATCTGATCGGCATTGCCGTGGTCCGCCGTCACAAAGGCCCTGCCGCCCAGGCGCAGTATCTCGTCGACCAGTATGCCCATGTCCTGATCCACTTCCCGCACCGCTTGCTCCGCCGCCGCCATGATGCCCGTGTGACCCACCATGTCGCAGTTGGCGAAGTTCAAGATCATCACATCGTACTTGCCCGACCGTATCGCCGCCAGCGCCTCCTGCGTCACCTCCGGCGCTGACATCTCCGGCTTCAAGTCAAATGTCGCCACCTTGCTGCTGGGCACCAGGATGCGATCCTCGCCCTCATTGGGCGCCTCCACCCCGCCGTTAAAGAAGAAGGTGACATGCGCGTACTTCTGCGTTTCCGCGATGTGCAGCTGCGTCTTACCGTGCTCCGCCAGGTACTGGCCCAGCGTGTTGTCCAGGTTTTCCGGGCCGTTGACGATGCGCAGGTTCTTGAATGTCACATCGTACTGCGTCATCGTGACAAACTGCAGCGGCATGAAGCCCTTCTGCCGGGCAAAGCCGGTGAAGGCCTCATCCACAAAGCAGCGGGTCAGCTGCCGGGCGCGGTCGGGCCTGAAGTTAAAGAAGATCACGCTGTCATGCGCGTTTACCGTGCCCACCGGCTGGCCGCCCTGCACCACCACTGTGGGGCGGACGAACTCATCGGTCTCCTGCTTGTCATAGCTCTGCTGCACCGCCTGCTGGGCGCTGAGCGCCTGCACGCCCTGGCCCATCACGATGGCGTCGTAGCCCAGCTGCACCCGCGGCCAGATGTTGTCGCGGTCCATGCCGTAAAAGCGGCCCTGGATGCTGGCGATCTGGCCCACGCCGATGCGCCGCATCTGCTGCTCGAGCTCCTTGACGAAACCCAGGCCGCTGGAGGGCGGCACATCGCGGCCGTCCAGCAGCGCGTGCACATACACGCGGCTCAGACCCCTCTGCTTAGCCATCTCCAGCAGCGCGTACAGGTGCGTATTATGGCTGTGCACGCCGCCGTCGGACAGCAGGCCGATCAGGTGCAGCGCCGTGCCCTGGCGCTTGGCCTCGTCCATGGCCCAGATCAGCGCTTCCTTTTGATAGAGCTCGCCATCGGCGATGTCCTTGGTGATGCGGGTGAGCTCCTGATAGACCACGCGGCCGGCGCCGATGTTGAGGTGGCCGACCTCGCTATTGCCCATCTGGCCCTCGGGCAGGCCAACATCCATCCCGCTGGCGCCCAGCTGCGTGTGCGGGTACTTGGCCATCAGGCGGTCCAGGTTGGGCGTGCCGGCCGCCGTGATGGCGTTGCCGACGGGGTTTGGGTTAATGCCGAAACCATCCATGATGATCAGGGCGGTCATTTGCTTAGGCATGTGTTTCCTCTCAGTCCTGGTAGTTGACGACCTTGGCGAAGTCCTCGGCCTTGAGCGAGGCGCCGCCGATCAGGCCACCGTCGATCTCAGGCTGGGCCATCAGGCCCTTGACATTCTTGGGGTTCATGCTGCCGCCGTACTGTATGCGCACCTTGTTGGCGGTGGCCTTGCCGTAGACGGAGGCGATGGCCTTGCGGATGACGCCGATGGTTTCATTAGCCTGCTCGTCGGTGGCGGTAAGCCCCGTGCCGATGGCCCAGACCGGCTCATAGGCGATGACCAGCTTGGCCACCTGCTTGGCGTCCAGGCCGCTGAGCGCGATCAGGGTCTGGTAGCTGACCAGGGCGTTGGTGTAGCCCGCTTCGCGCTGCTCTTTCTTTTCGCCCACGCAGACGATGGGGGTCAGGCCGGCTGCCACCGCGGCCTTGGTGCGCAGGTTGACGGTCTCGTCCGTCTCGCCAAAGTACTGCCTGCGCTCGCTGTGGCCGATGATGACATGGCTGACGCCTGCGGCCTTGAGCATCTCGGCGCTGGTTTCGCCCGTGTAGGCGCCGGAGGCCGCGAAGTGCACATTCTGCGCCCCGACTTTGATCTTGCTGCCCTTCACAGCCTGGACGGCGGCCGGGATGTCGATGGCCGGCACGCAGACGACGACGGTGGCGGCGGCGTCCTTGACCAGGGGCTTGAGGGCATTGATGAGCTCGGTGGCCTCGGCGGGGGTCTTGTTCATTTTCCAGTTGCCGGCAATAATTGGTGTACGCAAGGTGAAAGTCCTCCTAAAAAAATGGGTTAAGGGCTGAAAGCCCTTGCGCGGGGCATGGGGGCGCGTAGCCCCCATCGTCCCCTCTCGGGCCGCAGCCCGATGAAAACATGCGAGCAAAGACAGCGAAGCGAATCTTTGCGGCACTATCATACCCGATATTTGGCAGCAGAGGCCATATACGGGCTTATTTGCGCTCATAAAGCGCAGTGAAAACCGACGCAAAGAATCGCTTCGCTGTCTTTGCGGCTTGAGTGGATCAGTTTGGCTAGGGTGAGGCTATCAAACAATCCGCGCCTCACCTTCGCCATGTCACATGCGGCGCGCTTTGCGCTTGCATGTTCTGTGGCTCAGGTGACCCTCAGTTCAGCATGGTCGCTTTCCGCGCTCGCGGGTGCTCGCTTGAAAGCTCGCTGCTTCACTGGGCTGCCGCCCGCCTTCATCGCCCACTGGGCGCGGCGGGCTCAGCCCCCTTGACCCATCCTCGGGCTTCGCCCGATTAACCTTTACTTGTTATTCAACGCCGCCACGCCGGGCAGCTCCAGGCCCTCCAAAAACTCCAGGCTGGCGCCGCCGCCGGTGGAGATATGCGATATCTTGTCGCCATAGCCCATCTGCACCACGGCTGCCGCGCTATCCCCGCCGCCCACGATGGTGGTAGCACCACTCTGCGCCATAGCTTCCGCCACCGCCTTGGTGCCCGCTGCGAACTGGCTCATCTCAAAGGCGCCCATCGGGCCATTCCACACCACGGTCCTGGCGCCCTTGATGGCTTCCTTGAAGGCCTTGATGGCCTCCGGCCCAATGTCCAGGCCCATCCAGCCCGCAGGTATTTGACCGGACTCGACCACCTGCGTCTTCGCCTCATTGCTGAAGCTGTCGGCCGCCAGCGAGTCCGCCGGCAGCAGCAGCTTGACGCCCTTGGCCTTGGCTTTCTCGATCATCTCCTTGGCGTAGTCCACCTTGTCGGCCTCCAGCAGCGACTTGCCGATCTCACCGCCCAGCGCCTTTTCAAAGGTATAGGCCATGCCGCCGCCGATGATCAGCACATCCACCTTCTCCAACAGGTTGTTGATGACGCCGATCTTGTCAGACACCTTGGCGCCGCCCAGGATGGCCACGAAGGGCCGGTCCGGATCCTCTAGCGCCTTGCCCAGGAACTTGAGCTCCTTCTCGATCAAAAAGCCGCTGACGGCGGGCAGGTAGTGCGCCGCGCCCTCGGTGGAGGCATGCGCGCGATGCGCCGTGCCAAAGGCATCGTTGACATAGACATCGCCGTAGCTGGCCAGCTTCTTGGCAAAGTCCGGGTCGTTCTTCTCCTCTTCCTTGTGGAAGCGCAGGTTCTCAAGCAGGCAGACCTCGCCCTCCTTGAGGGAGGCCACCACGCGGTCGGCGTCCTCGCCCACCACATCCTTACACATCTTGACATCTTGACCCAGCAGCTCGCCCAGGCGCTTGGCCGCCGGCGCCAGCGAATACTTGGGGTTCACCTCGCCCTTGGGCCGGCCCAGGTGGCTGCACAGCACCACCTTGGCGCCCTGCTCTACCAGGTACTGTATGGTGGGCAGCGCGCCCACGATGCGGCTGTCATCGGTGATCTGCAGGCTCTCATCCTGGGGCACATTGAAGTCCACGCGCACCAGCACGCGCTTGCCCTTGAGATCAATGTCCCTGACCGTCTTCTTGCTCATATTGCCTCTCCTTCACATTAAGGGCCGCGGCCCAAGTTCGCACCCTTTGATTATACCCCAAGCATCAGGCCTGGGGCAAGGAAACGACAATTATTTAACTCCCTGAGGCTTTCGCCCAGTCAGGCTCAGCACGCCGCAGGGCAGCCATGTGCCGCAGCCTGCGGCGCAGCTGCTCCTGCGAAATGCCCAGCGCCCGCGCCACGCCGCGCAGCGTCAGGGGCCCAGATTCGCTGAGCACGTGGGCATACTCCGCCTGCCGCGATGCCGCGCGGATGCTCAGCCAGCCCCGCCAGGCGCCCAGCGCCGCCGCGATCGTAAACACCACGCCCACCAGCCCTGAATCCAGCCGTTCATTGGCCAGCAGGCCTACCGCGGTCGCGGCAAAGACCCCCGCCAGCAGGCCAAAGCCTATCAGCCGGACAAAGCCCCAGGCCCGGACGCGGCCGGGATCGCGCAGGCCGTCCTTTGCCCCGCTCATCCCATCTGATCGCTGAGCTGCCTGCCGCCCAGGATATGAAAGTGCAGGTGCTGCACGCTCTGGCAAGCGTGCGGGCCGCAGTTGGACAGCAGGCGGTAGCCGCTGTCGGCAATCCCCTCCTGCCGGGCGATCAGCTTGGCTGCCTTGAGGCAGCAGGCCAGCTCGGCGTCCGGCATCGCCTCGGTGTCATTGAGCCCCGCGATGTGGCGCTTGGGCACCAGCAGCACATGCACCGGCGCCTGGGGCGCGATGTCGCGAAAGGCGAAGCAATGCTCGTCCTCCCAGACCTTGGTGCTTGGAATCTCGCCCCGAACGATCTTGCAAAACAGACAGTTATCAGACATTGCCCTACCCTTTCTTATCGACCCGTGCCCAGGAAGAAGACGCCCAGCGCCCCGGGCCCGCCATCAGGCCCATGGCCTTGCGCATGCCGCGCGCGGTCGATGGCGCGTATCTTGCCCTCTTGGCTGAGCCACAGGATGGGCTTGAACTGCAGAAAGCTGGCCAGCAGCGCGCTGTAGCCGCTGAGCCTGCCGCTGCGCGCCAGGTGCTGCATATCGTCCACCGTAAAGCAGTGCATCACCTGCAGGTGATGGCGCTCGATCAGCGCCGCCACGGCATCGATGTCCTGCCCCTGTTCGCGCGCGTGGATGGCCATCTCCACCAGCAGGCCCTGGCCCAGCGAGCCGCTCATGCTGTCCAGGCAGATGATGCGCCGCTGCGGCCACTGGGCGGCCAGCTGCGCAAGCGCCATCTGCCCGCTGGCAAAGGTGGCCGACAGCGCGCTGCCCAGGCCAATGTAGAGCACATCCAGCCCCCTTTCCAGCGCCGGCAGCGCCGCCTGCCGATAGGCCTCGGGCGAGGGGGCGGCGGTGCTGCCGCGCTGCTTGTCGCGCAGGCGCTGGTAGAACTCTTTGAGGCTCATCTCCTGCTCGTCAGGATAACTTAAAAAGCTGTGCCCGCCGATCGTCACCGGCAGCGGCACCACCGCCACATCAGGCAGGTTCAGCCGCTCTGCCGGCAGGTCGCAGCAGGCGTCGGTCAATATCAAATACTTGTGTGCCATATGGCCCCTCTCGCGTCTATCTTAATCGGTCAACTGGCCCGTCAGGCGCTCGCCCTGCTGGCCGGTAATCAGCACATCGCCTATCTCGCCAGGCCGGGCGCCCGGCGCCCAGCAGGCCATGTATTGCGGCGTATAGCCCAGGGCGCCCTCGCCCTCCACGGTCTCAAAC
>CAKTTM010000052.1 GCA_934615145.1 uncultured Clostridia bacterium
ACACAGCTGGAAGCCGTCAGCGTGCCGGGCAAGGATGGCAAGGAATACAAGGGCTGGCTGTGGCACAACGCGCAGGCGCCTGCGGGCCTGATCATCTACTTTGGCGGCAATGGCCAGTACGCCGCCTCCACCCTGCGAAACTATGCCGGCAATGAGGGCGCCAGCCAGATCTTCCAGGGCTATAACCTGATGATGATCGACTATCCGGGCTATGGCGGCAGCGATGGCACGCCGACGGAGGGCAGCATCTTCGACATGGCGCAGGCCACCTGGGACTATGCCCTGACCAGGCCCGAGGTCATCAAAGATCGCATCGTGCTGATGGGTTGGAGCCTGGGCACCGGGCCTGCTACCATGCTGGCCGCGGCCCAGCAGCCGCGCGGGCTGATACTGCTGGCGCCCTTCCTAAACGGCGCTGAGCTGCTCAATGACTATGTGGGCGCGCCGATATTTGACGGCAATGGCAGGGTGCTGGTACGCAACCGCTTTGAGAGCGATGTCTACGCGCAGGAGACCCAAAGCCAGGCGCTGATCATCGCAGGCAAGACCGATAGCATGATCCCCGCCCATCAGGCCGAATCGCTGGCCGCGCTCTATCCCAAGCATAAGCTGGTGGTGGTAGAAGGCGGGCACAATGATGTGCGCACCGACCCCCAGGCAGTGTCAGCCATCCACAACTTCCTGCAGGAGCTGCTGGCACCCTAAGACATATAAACAAACAGGCGCGCGGCCGGGCAGACCGGTCGCGCGCCTTGTGCTTGTGGGCTTATAGCGTGGGGCTCAGCAGGATATCGCTGATGCCGCGGATGTCAAAGGCCTCAAAATAGGCGGTCTCCAGCGGGATCCACTCTTGAAAGAAGCGCCGGGCCATCCTGTCGCCATTGCGTTTGAGGATGCGGGCGGCCTGCAGATCAGGATCGACATCCAGAAAGACCTTGAGATCGTAGTAGGGCTGCAGATCGGGCCGCAGCGCGTAAGCGCCCTCGACGATGTAGATCGGAGCGCTCTGCGCCTGGCGGGGCTCCATCAGGCCGGTCTGGCAGTTGTAGGCCTCATAGTCAAAGGGAGCGCCAGTCTGCAGGGGCAGCAGCACCTGCGACAAAAAGCGCTCATAGTCCACATTGCCGCCCGGCGCCTTGAGCCGCTGCTCGCTGCGCTGATGGGGCTGCAAAAAGAAGTCATCCATGTGAAAGACCTCGGCGCCATAGCGCTCGCCCAGCCGGGCGGCCAGGGTAGACTTGCCGGCGGCGGCGGGGCCGTCGATGGCGATCACGGGCGTGGTCACAGCCATCAAAGACTCAATGGCCATCAGCAGATTATCCATCAGCGCTCCTCCCGGAAATAGTTGATGCCGCAGCCGGCGGGCTGCTGATTCTCGCGCCGCATGCGCACAGAGGAGGCCACCAGCACCAGGCAGGTGACGATGAAGGGCAGCATTGAGAAGAGGGCGCCCGGGATATCGATGACATCCTTGGGGATATACAGGCGCAGCACGCTTAGCGCGCCAAATATCAGCGCGCCCAGCATGGCCTTGTAGGGACTCCAGCTGGAAAAGATGACCAGCGCCAGCGCGATCCAGCCCTGGCCGCCGATAATGTGGGGCTGCCAGTTGCCCACCGCTGTCACCAGCGACACATAGGCGCCGCCCAGGCCGCAGAGGCCGCCGCCGATCAGGATATGCACATACTTGTACTGACTCACCGGCACGCCCATGGCGTCGGCCGCGGCCGGGTTTTCGCCCACGGCGCGCAGGTTGAGCCCGCTGCGCGTGCGGCGCAGGTAGAGCCCCATGCCGATGGCAAAGAGGATCACCAGGTAGGTGAGGATGGAGTGGCTAAGCAGCAGCCGGCCCACCACCGGCAGGTCGCTTAGCGCCCCCAGATCCAGCGGCAGCAGCGCGGCCTTGACCTTGTCAGTGACAAAGACGGTGCCGGTGGGGTAAGTCTCGCGCAGGCTCTCGCCAATGAAGTTGGCAATGCCGGTGCCAAAGATGGTCAGCGTCAGCCCCGTCACATTTTGGTTGGACTTGAGTGTGACGGTCAGGAAGGCGTAGATCGCGGCGCCCGCCATACCGGCCAGTATGGCAAACAGCAGCGCCATGACGGCGGAATCGAATATGAAGGCGCCCAGGAAGCCCATGATGGCACCCAGGTACATCATGCCCTCCACGCCCAGGTTGAGGTTGCCGGATTTCTCGATCAGTATCTCGCCCAGCGTGCCGTAGAGCAGTGGCACGGCGGCCAGTATCGCGGCGTAGAGGAAGGCCAGGCTCTGATCAGCAAAGCTCATGCCGCCACCACCCCTCTGCGCGCGATGCGATATTGTATGAAGAACTCACTGCCCAGCACGAAGAAGAGGATGATGCCCTGCAGGATGTCAGACATCGAGGAAGGGATGCGAAACTCGGTCTGCATCATGCTGCAGCCCTTCTCCAGCACGCTGAAGAGAAAGGACACGATCAGGATGCCAAAGGGCGAGAGGCGCGCCAGCCAGGCCACGGACACGGCGGTGAAGCCGCGGCCGTTGGCGACAGCGTCGGTCAGCTGACGGTCCGGGCCCGAGACCTGTAGCATGCCCACCAGACCGCAAAGGCCGGCAGACATGAACATGGTGCGCAGGATGATTTTCTTGACCGGCATGCCGGCGTAGCGCGCGGTGCGCTCGTTCTCGCCCACGACGCTGAGCTCATAGCCCTGCTTGGTATGGCGCAGGTAGATAAACAACGTGATCACCATCACGAACATCAGTATCCAGCCGATGTGGACATTGCCAACCCCTGGGAACATCACTTCCGGCAGGCGGGCCTGCTTGGTGAAGCGGGGCATGGCGGCAAAGCCGCCCTCCGGGTTGCGCCAGGGCCCCTCGCGCAGGTAGGTGATGATGTAGACCACGATGTAGTTGAGCATCAGCGTAAACAGCGTTTCATTGGTGCCAAAGCGGGTCTTGAACCAGGCGGGGATGAGGCCCCAGAGACCGCCGGCCACGATGGCGGCCAGCGCCATGACGACCAGCAGCACAGGGGAGGGCCAGTCATTATGAAAATAGGCAAAATAGCTGGCCGCGATGGCGCCGGCGCATATCTGCCCCTCGGCGCCTATGTTCCAGAAGCGCATCTTGAAGGCCAAGGCCACGCCCAGCGTGGTCAGCGTCAGCGGGATGGTCAGCTTGATGGTTTCCTTCTGCATGCCGGCCGAGCCCAGAGCGCCCTTGAGCATGCTGGCATAGACCTGGAAGGGCTGGTAGCCCAGGCTGAGCAGAAAGATGCCGCCCAGCACCAGCGCGCCCAGCACCGCCAGCAGGCGGAACATCCAGGTCTTCAGTGGTGGCAGATCGCCCCTGGCCACCACATGGAAGGGAGCTGCCTGTGATCGCTTAGGCATAGGCCTCCTCCTTGTCCGACTGCATGCCGGTCATCTTCATGCCCAGCAGCGCCTTGGTGGCAAACTTGCTGGACACAATGGCGGATACCTTGCCGCCGCAGAGCACCACGATGCGGTCGCACAGCGCCAGCAGAACATCCAGGTCCTCACCGATGAACAGGATGCCGACGCCCTTTTGCTTTTGCTCGTTGAGCATGTCGTAGATGCGCATGCTAGCGCCAATGTCCAGGCCGCGCACCGGATAGGCGGTGATCAGCACGCGGGGGCTTAAGTTGATCTCGCGCCCCAGCAGCACCTTTTGCACATTGCCGCCTGACAGCTTGCGCACGGGGGTGTTAAGCCCCGGCGTGGCGATGTCCAGGCGCTGCACCATTTCAGCAGCCTCTTGGCGGGCACCCCGGCGCTTGAGCAGCAGGCCGCTCTGATCGCGATAGGTCTTGAGCAGCAGGTTGTCGGGGATGTTCATGCCGCCCACCAGGCCCATACCCAGACGATCCTCCGGGATAAAGGCCATGGAGACGCCCCGCTTGATGATCTCCCTGGGCGAAAGGCCGTCAATGCGGGAGCCCTCCATCAGGATGCTGCCGCCTGTGATGGCCTGCAGGCCGGCGATCGCCTCGCACAGCGCGCGCTGGCCGGAGCCCGCCACGCCCGCGATGCCCAGTATCTCGCCCGAGTGCAGCTCAAAGCTGACATTTTGAAGCTCCAGATGCCCGTCCTCGCCGCGAATGGTCAGCTGGTGCACATCAAGTATCGGCTCGCCTATTTGGGTGGCAGCGCGCTTGATGTCCAGGTCGACCTCTCGACCCACCATCATCTGCGTCAGGCGAAAGCGGTCGGCCTCCGCCGTCTGGATGGCGCCCACGGCCCTGCCTTTGTGCAGCACGCAGACGCGGTCGGACACCGCCATCACCTCTTCTAACTTATGCGTGATGATGATGATGGCCCTGCCCTCCTGCTTCATCACGCGCAGGATGTCAAAAAAGCTGTCGATCTCCTGCGGGGTGAGCACAGCGGTGGGCTCATCCAGTATCAATATGCGGGCACCCTGGCAGAGCACCTTGACAATCTCCACCGTCTGCTTTTCAGAGACGGACATGGCATATATCTTCTTGTCCAGATCCAGCGTCAGCCCCAGCTTTTTGCAGACCTCGTCGGGGGACAGCTTGTCCTTGGCGCCGTGGCCCAGCATGATGTTCTCCCGCGCGGTGAATATGTCCACCAGCTTGAAGTGCTGGTGTATCATGCCGATGCCCTGCTCAATGGCCTCGCGCGGGGAACGGATGGCGATGGCCTTGCCGTCCAGCGCGATGTGGCCGGCGTCGGGCTGATAGATGCCAGAGAGCATGTTCATCAGCGTGGTCTTGCCGGAACCATTTTCGCCCAGCAGCGACAGGATCTCGCCCGGATAGACATCCAGGTCGATCTGGTCGTTGGCGACCACCTTGCCAAATGTTTTTGTCAGGCCTCTGAGCGATATGATGGGGACAGCCTCGAGCATGCGCGACTCCTTTCGCCGACCAAGCAGGAATGAAAGGGGGCTGCCGCGTTGCCACGACAGCCCCAGCTTGAAAACAGTTTACTTGACTTCGACGCCTTTGACAAGCAGGGTGGTCATCAGACCGCCGGTGATGTCCTTGTCCTCCAGACGGACGCCGTCAGCCACCACCAACTCGCCGGTGTTGGAGTAGATGGGGCCGGTGAAGACATCCCACTCGCCAGACACGATCAGCGCGCGGGCGGCCTCAATCTTCTCCTCGGTGCCTTCTGCCACGTTCTTAGACAGGGGGGAGATGTCCACCATGTTCTCCTTCAGACCCAGGAAGTAGTTGACCGGCAGCCACTTGCCCTCGATCAGGTCCTTGACCTGCGCGGTGTAGACGCTGGACCAGTGCCAGATGGGGGCGGTCAGGTGCGCGTTGGGAGCGTTGACGGTCATGTCGGTGTTGTAGCCACAGCCAAACTTGCCGGCTTCCTCGGCGGCCACCTGGGGCATGGCGCTGTCGCAGTGCTGGGCGATGACATCACAGTCAAGGGAAAGCAGGGCCTCGGCCGTCTGCTTTTCCAGCGTGGGATCGCCCCAGGAGTTGATGTACTTGACATAGACCACGGCCTCGGGATTGACGGACTGCACGCCCAGGGCAAAGGCGTTGATGCCGCCGTTGACCTCGGCATTGTCCGGCCAGGCGGCGACAAAGCCGATCTTGCCAGTGGCGGTCTTTAGGCCCGCCGCGATGCCCGACAGGTAGCGGGCCTGATAGATGCGGCCAAAGTAGTTGTTGAAGTTGATGCCATTGTTCTTGTAGCCCGAGCAGTGGGAGAAGATGACCTCGGGATACTCATCGGCCATCTCCAGCATATAGTCCATATAGCCCCAGGAGTTGCCAAAGATGATGTTGCAGCCGGCGTCCACCAGCTCGCGCAGCGCGGTCTCGCAGTCGGAGTTCTCCGCCACATTGAACTTGTAGAGGATCTGCTCGTCCTTAAGCCCCAGGGCTTCCTTCATGCCTTCGATGCCGTTGTAGTGGGCACCCGTGAAGCCATCGTCCTTGGGACCGATGAACACGGCACCAACCTTGATGTCTTCCACAGCGACCGGACCATAGGCATCCTGCGCCAGCGAAAAGGACGGAACCAGGGACAGGGCCATGATGAGCACCAGGATGAGTGACCAAGCCTTCTTTGACATACTGCCTCCCAATAGATTTTATTCTTTAATCAGTCGTCTCTGCACAGGATGTGACCATCCTGTATCGCGTCGACCACTGCCAAAGATTCCAGTTTGATGCCCTCAGCCCGCAGCGCAGCGCCGCCTGGCTGAAAGCCCTTTTCCACACCGATGCCCACGCCGATGAGCTGGGCGCCGGCCTGCTCAATCAGGCTGCGCATGCCGCGCACCGCCTGACCATCAGCCAGGAAATCGTCTACGATCAGCACGCGGCTGCCGCTGGGGATATAGCGCAGATCAGCACGGATGATGAAGCAGCGCTGGTGGGTGAAGCTGTAGACCTCGGTCTGGGCGAAGTTGGGGGATTGGTTGCGCGCGGCGGACTTCTTGCAAAAGACCACCGGGATGTCTCCCAGGGCGTGGGCAGCCGCGCAGGCCAGCGCAATGCCGGAGGCCTCCACCGTCACGATCAGCTCTGGCCGGTCACTTTCAAAGCGCCGGGCGATCTCCTTGCCCATGCCAAACAGCAGCGCCGTGTCGATGCGATGGTTGAGAAAGCCGTCCACCTTAACGATGTCGGTATCGATCACCACGCCCATGTCCCTGATCGCCTGCTTGAGTGCTTCCACTGCCGCTCCTTCCACAAAAGACGAACGATTTTGGAAAATACGACTTGATTATACAGGTTCCCTCGGCGCATTGCAAGCCCATCGGACGCTGTATTGCGGCTTTCTCTGCCGCAGTGGGGTAGAGCTTGTCAGGCCAAGGGATTGTGCTGTATAATGCGGCAAAATGAGGGGGAGGGCGCCGGGGTTTGGACAGGTCAGGGACAAGGCTGCGCCGCAGGGCAAGGCGCGGAAGCAGGCAGCGTTGGCTGAGAAGGGCATTGTTTGGCCTGTCGGCGGCGCTGCTGATCACCGCCTTGGTCATGCTGGTCAGCTATATCCGCCAGGGCAATGAGGCCCGGCGCCTGCAGCAGGCCCTGCGTGACAAGATGCAGCAGGCGGCCCTGGCCGCGCAGCCGACCAGCACGCCCATGCCCGCCCCCACGCCTTTGGTTAGCCCGCCGCCTGTGCTGCTGGCCCTGGCGCCGCCAGTCACCGCGACCCCGCGGCCGCTGCCCTCGCCCGGCGCACCCATACAGCCCAAATTGCAAAGCATCTATGAGCAAAATCACGACATGGTCGGCTGGCTGAGCAGTGACGCCATCTATGATATTGACTTCCCGGTGGTGCACCGCGACAACAGCTACTATCTGGACAAGGATTTCCACGGCCGCCCCAACCGGGCCGGCACGGTATTCCTGGATGAGGGCAATGACCTGCTGCCCCAGGACCAGAACCTGATACTGCATGGGCATAATATGAAGGACGGCACCATGTTCGGCAAGCTCTACCGCCTGATGGACAGGGGCGCGCTGGCCGCCAATCCCTTCTTCAGCTTCAGCTCGCTATATGACGATATGACCTATGTGCCCTACGCGGTGTCGCTGGTGTCGGTGCGCTATGGCGATGAGGACTATGTCGACCTGATGCGCACCCGATTTGCCGATGAGGTGGCGCTGGATCGTTATGTGCAGACGCTGAGGGATCACTCGGTGCTGCGCCTGCCGGTGGATGTAGACAGTGGCGACAGATTGCTGACATTGGTCACCTGCCACGGCAAGGAGGATACCGAGCGCCTGGTCATTGCACTGCGCTCGCTGAGGCCAGAAGAAACAAGGGCCGCCGTGCAGGCGACCCTGATAGAGCACGCAGCAGCCAGATAGTGCTTTAGTGTTTGATGGTCACCTGAAAGGTATTGCGGCACTTGGGACAGTTCACTGTCATGGTGCCGATTTTTTTTGTCAGCCTCAGCGTCGTGTGGCAGCTGGGGCAGCTGCGGTAGCGATGGGTCTTGTATTCCTTGACGCGGTTGATGGTCTGCAGCGCCTTTTGCCGCAGCTTTTGCCACAGCGCCATGAAGCGCCGGTTTTCATCAGCTCGCTTGGCCGTCTGTCGCGAGAAGACGCGGAAGAAAGCGAAGATGACAAGCGCTGTTGACAGATAGCTCAGCAAAGCGGAGCGCAGGAAGAGATTGAGGATGAACAGCGCGAAATAGCCGCCCACCAGGGCCTTGTAGAGTTTGTCGATGCCATAGCGCCCCTGCATGAATTGGGCCAGCTTATACTTCCAGTTGTTCATGTCGCACGCGTCCTTTGATGATATTGATCAGCACCTGCAGCAGAGCCTTGCCAGGCACAGGCCCAGGCACAGCGGGCTGATGCCGCCGATGTTGGGGAAGCCAAAGCTCTGGCTGCGGGTGGAATAGGCCCGCCCGGCACCCTGAATCTGCTGCATGGCACTTTGATACTCATAGTTGTTGGGCTCCATGCGGACGGCCTGCTGGATATGCTGCAGCGCCGTCACACTGTTGCCGCTGCCGTAGTTGGCCACGGCGCTGAGGTAGTACCATTGCCCGCTGCGCTCACTGATCTGGCTTAGGGCATAGAGCGCCTGGCTGTACTGCATGGCGTTGATGTACTGCCTGACCGGGTCAAACTGATCGCCCCGCCTGGCCTGCTGCTGGGCCTGCTGACGATAGGCGCGGCCGAAAATCTCGGCAAAGGGATCATAGCCGCCATAGCTGCCATAGGGCGAATAGCCGCCGTAGGGGTTGCCCTGGCGCGCGGCGCCCTGCTGGGGCCTGCTATAATCAGTATACTGCGCGCGCCCCGACTTGATCTCCTCATAGGCCACATTGACCTCGCTCATCTTCTGTTGAGCGCTCTTGTCGCCGGGGTTCAGATCGGGGTGATATTTCTTGGCCAGCCGCCTGTAGGCGGCCACCACCTCATCCTGACTGGCGGTGCGTGGGAGGCCGAGCACCTCGTAGGGATCCCTCATGATGTGGCCGCCTCCTTCTTCTGCCTGGCGCGCAGCCTGGTCCAGACGCCTGAGTAGAGTATGTTCTCCAGTATCTCACTGTTGCGGCTCAGGCGCAAGTGCTCGTAGCACTGCGCGCACTGGGCCATGGCCAGCTGCAGGATGCCCTCATGCTGGTCGGTGGGGATGGCCACCAGGGGGTTATAGCGCTCGCGCTTCAGGTCTTCTTTGAGGTCCAGCACCGCGTCCATCAGATAGATGAAGCGCCCCAGCGCAAAGCCAAAGGCACGCAAAGGCTGCGCCTGGGGAAAGTCCTCCTCGGGGAGGAAGACCTCGCCCAGCAATCGGCCAAAGGCGGCGGCCGGCAGATCCGGATTGATCTCACCCTGTGCCTCCATTTGGGCCAGCTCGTCCAGCGCCGTGCGAATGGCATCGCACTGGCGGGGGTACTGCTGGCGTATCTCCTGGGCGTTGTGTCCAATCAGCTTTGCCTGGGCACGCGCGGACCAATTCTGATCGTCCTGCCAGTCATCCATCTTCTGCTCATAGGCAAGGATCACATTCATGTCAGCGGCATAGCCCGTATAGTGGCTGGTGGCCAGCGGTTGCTTTTTCAAAGGGTGCACCGCGCAGAGTATCTGGCCCGAGGTGCTCAGTTCCTCATCGCTTAGCCCCGAGAGCAGGAGGATGAGGAAGGTCATGTCGTAGGTCAGCGTCGCGCGGCAGGCGGTGCCATGCCTCTCCCCCAGGGCCTTGCACAGCCCACAGT
>CAKTTM010000053.1 GCA_934615145.1 uncultured Clostridia bacterium
ACCTTGGCGACCGCCGCGATGGAGGCCAGCGCCTCCCCGCGGAAGCCCAGGGTGCCGATGTGGGCCAGCTCCTCACTGTCGCGCAGCTTGCTGGTGGCATGGCGCTCAAAGGCCATCCTGAGCTCGCTTTCCGGGATGCCCGAGCCATTGTCCACCACCCGGATGAGGCTCAGGCCCCCGTCGCGGATGTCCACGGTGATGGCCGTAGCGCCCGCGTCCATGCTGTTCTCCACCAGCTCCTTGATGGCGGCGGCAGGCCGCTCCACCACCTCGCCGGCGGCGATCTGCCCCACCACCTGGGGGGATAGCTTTAATATCTTCATAGCGTGCGTGCCTTTTCTTTGAGCAGGAAGAGCCGGTTGAGCGCGTCAATGGGGCTCATAGACAGCACATCCAGATCCGCCAGCTCCTTGATCAGCGCCGATTGATCGGCCAGGGCCAGCTGGGTCTGCTCGGCCTGCTTGCCCCTGCGCTTTTCCAGTATCCCCCGCCCGATGGCATTCTGATTGAAGTCATTGGCCTCCAGCCGGGCCATGATCTCCATGGCTCTTGCCACCACCGGCTTGGGCACGCCTGCCAGATGGGCCACATAGGCGCCAAAGCTCCGGTCGGCGCCGCCCTTTTTGATCTTGCGCAGGAAGATGACCTCGTCGCCCATCTCCTGCACGCTGACGCAATAGTTCTGCACGCCCTCCAGATGGCCCTCCAGCTCCGACAATTCGTGATAGTGCGTGGCAAACAGCGTCTTGGCGCCGGAGCGCTTTAAGTCACTCAAATACTCCACCGCCGCCCAGGCGATGGACAGGCCGTCAAAGGTGCCCGTGCCCCGGCCGATTTCGTCCAGGATCACCAGCGACTGGGGCGTGGCATTGCGCAGGATATAGGCCAGCTCCGTCATCTCCACCATGAAGGTGGATTGCCCGCTGGCCAGGTCGTCGGAGGCGCCGATGCGGGTATAGATGCAGTCGGTCAAGGGGATGTCCGCGCTGTCTGCCGGCACAAAGCTGCCGATATGGGCCATCAGCACGATCAGCGCGGTCTGGCGCATATAGGTGGATTTGCCGGCCATGTTGGGGCCAGTCAATATCAGCATGCGCTTGAGCCCGCTGTCCATGTCTGTGTCGTTGGGCACAAAGCTCTGCTGGCTCAGCGTCCGCTCCACCACCGGGTGGCGGCCCTCTACGATATGCAGGCGCCCCTGCTCATTGAGGCTGGGGCAGGCATAGCCGTTCTCCCTGGCCACCAGCGCCAGCGCCAGCAGCGCGTCCAGGGATTTGAAGCCCTGGGCACAGCGCTGCAGCCGCGGCAGGGCCTGGGTCAGCGCCTCGCGCACACCGTCAAAGAGCTCGGCCTCCAGCCTCAAGGCCTGCTCCTGCGCGCCCATCACCTTTTGCTCGAGGGCCTTGAGTTCCTCCGTGGTATAGCGCTCCGCGTTGGCCAGTGTCTGGCGGCGGACATAGTGTGCCGGCACCAGCTCGTAGTAGGACTTGGTGACCTCGATATGATAGCCAAAGACACGGTTGTACTGCACCTTCAGGTTCTTGATGCCGGTGCTCTGCCGCTCGCGCGCCTCCAGCTCGTCCAGCCATCGCTTGCCCTCATGGGAGGCGGCGCGGTAGTCGTCCAGCCTGGCGTCAAAGCCCTGGCGGATGACACCGCCGTCTGATAGTGTGATGGGTGGCTCTGGGTCAATGGCGCGGCTTAGCAGGGCCACGATCTCGGGCAGGGGGTCCAGCTGCCGGCTGATGCTCTGCAGGCCCTCGGCCTCCAGGCCCTGTATCAAGCCCAGCACCTGGGGCACCTGCTCAAGGGAGCGCAGCAGGCTCAGGCAGTCCCGCGCGTGCAGGCTCCTGTAGGCCACCTTGCTCAGCAGCCGCTCCATGTCGTAGACCAATTTCAGATGCTCATAGAGCCCCTGGCTCAAGACTGGCTGCTCATAGAGCGTGCGCACCGCCTCCAGCCGCTCACGGATGGGGGCCAGCTGCGTCAGCGGCTGCTCCACCCAGCTGCGCAGCAGTCGCCCGCCCATGGCGGTGGCCGTCCTGTCCAGCAGCCACAGCAGCGAGCCATAGGCCCCGCCGCTGCCGATGCCCTGGGTCAGCTCCAGGTTGCGCCTCGTCGCGCTGTCCAGGGGCATGGTCTGATTCTCGGCCAGCACCTTGAGCTGCACGATGTGCTTGAGGTCTATCATCTGGGTGTCGTTTAGGTACTTCAGCAGCGCCCCTGCCGCCGCAATGCCCGGCTGCATCTGGCGATCCAGGCCCAGCGCCGCTGGGCTGGAGACCGCAAAGTGCTGGAGGAGCTGCTCCCTGGCGTTGTTCTGGCTGAAGGCCTGGGCCTGATAGCCTTGTATGAAGGCCTCCGCCTGGCCCTTGAGCGCTTCTGGCTGGTTGGTGATGATCTCCCGTGGGCCAAAGGCGCTGAGCTCTGACTTTAGTTCCTGCGCGGCATCCTTGAGGCTGCGCACATAGAATTCGCCCGTCGTCACATCGCACAGCGCCAGGCCGGCCTGCTTGCCCGAGATGAAGACGGAGGCTAGAAAGTTGTTGCTGCGTTCATTGAGGCTGCTGGTGTCAGAGACGGTGCCGGGGGTCACCACCCGGGTGACCTCCCGCTTCACCAGTCCCTTGGCCAGCGCCGGATCCTCCGTCTGCTCGCAGATGGCCACCTTATAGCCCTTAGCGATCAGACGGTTTAGGTAGGTATCCGCTGCGTGGTAGGGCACGCCGCACATGGGCGCGCGCTCGGCCAGGCCGCATTCGCGGCCGGTCAGTGTCAGTTCCAGCTCCCGGCTGGCCAATAAGGCATCTTCAAAGAACATCTCGTAGAAGTCCCCCAGGCGATAGAAGAGTATCGCCTCAGGGTACTGCTGCTTGATGCTCATATACTGCTGCATCATGGGCGTCAGCTGGGCCATGGGTGCTCCTCAGCGCTCCGGGCCGCAGCCGCTGCATCCGGCGCAGCCGCCAGCGCCGCAGCCGGGCTCGTCGTCGTACTCAGGCTCGGGGGAGAGCACGCTTTGCATCACCATGTTGACATTCTCCATCAGCACGCTGAAGGCCTCACGCGCGTCATTGAGCTGGCCCATGCTGTCCATGGCCTGCAGGGCCACCTGCTGGGCGTCGATCTCCTGGCTCAGCTGCGCGATCTGATCCTGGTCGGGCTCATCCTGAGCCATCACTTCCTGCAGCTGCTGGCGCAGCTGCAAATAGCCGCGGTACTCCGCCTGCAGGGTCTCGTCTTCCATGGCCTGTTCTTCCTGCGCCTGCATGCCCATGTACTCGGGGCTGAGTTTGATGAGCTCGGCCAGCTCCTGCGCTGCCTGTCTGATCTGTTCGTTCACTTATCGTGGTCTTCCTTTCTATATTCGCCGCGCAGCGTGTTGCTGCCGCGGCCAGTCATGGTCACCGGGACGATCCGGCCGATTAGGCTGTCATCTCCGCCGGTAAAGTTGACGGAGATGTTCCTGCCGCACTTGCCGGCAAGCTCGCTTGCCCGCCTGGCCGACCTGCCCTCGACCAGTATACCCTGGCTCTGGCCCTTGAGGCTGTCGAGTACCTGGGCGCTGATGCCCTCCTGCAGGCTGTTGAGCCGGTGGAGGCGCTCCTGCGCCTCTTGCTTGTCGATACGGCCGGGCAGCTGGGCCGCGTGGGTGCCGGGCCTGGGGCTGTAGATGAAGGTAAAGGCGCTGTCATAGCGCACCTGCTCTGCCAGGGCCAGGGTCTGCTCAAACTCCTCCCGCGTCTCGCCGGGGAAGGCCACAATGATGTCGCTGGTGATGCCGATGTCCGGCCGGGCCTGACGCAGGCGGCTGACCTTGTCCAGGTAGTCCGCAGTCGTATAGCGCCGGTTCATGGCCTGCAGCACCCGGTCGGAGCCTGACTGCACCGGCAGGTGCAGGTGGGGCGCCAGGTTGGGCAGATCGGCGTAGGCCGCGATCAGCTCGTCAGACAAGTCTTTCGGATGGCTGGTCATGAAGCGGATGCGCGGTATGCCGGTGTCGTGCAGGCGGCGCAGCAGCTGGGGAAAGCTGATCTCACTGGTGTCGCTGCCAAAGCTGTTGACATTTTGCCCCAGCAGCGTGATCTCCTGCACGCCGTCAGCCACCAGCGCCTCCGCCTCAAAGAGGATATCCTCCGCCCTGCGGCTGCGCTCGCGCCCGCGCACATAGGGCACGATGCAGTAGGAGCAGAAGTTGTTGCAGCCGTACATGATGTTGATATAGGCCTTGTAGGCGCTCTCCCGGATGGTGGGTAGGCCTTCTGCGATGCTGCTCTCCTCGCGCGATACATCGATCACGCGTGTCTTTTCGGCCACCATTTGGTAGAGATACTCCGGCAGGCGGTAGAGGTTGCCGGTGCCAAAGGCGATGTCCACAAAGGGATACTGCTTGAGCACCGTCTCTGCCATACCCTTTTGCTGCATCATGCAGCCGCAGACGCCGATCAGCATGCCCGGCCTTTCCTTCTTGATTTCCTTGAGCCAGGTGATGTTGCCAAGTGCCCTGCGCTGGGCGTTGTCACGGATGCAGCAGGTGTTAAACAGCACCAGGTCGGCCGCCTCCCGCTCCTGCGCCGGCTCAAGGCCCATCTGCTCCAGCAGACCGGCCAGGTTCTCAGAGTCGTGGGCGTTCATCTGGCAGCCAAAGGTCACCAGGTGATAGCTCTGCGGCCTGTCCTCGTGGTCCTTGACCAGGTCAGCGAATGCCTGCTGTGCCTGCATGGCCTCCTGAGATATCTGTGTGATCTCTTCACGCATCGTTTTCTATGTCATCCTCCACATAGCCCCGGCCCTGACAGGCGGGGCAGGCCTTCAGCGCTGCGCCGCTCAAGGGCTCCTCAGCGCGCTTGCGGGTCAGCTCCACCAGCCCCAGGCTAGTAAAGCCGTGCACCGCGGTCTTGACAGGATCGCGCGCCAGCGCGTCTTTGAGTGCCTGCAGCACCAGGGCCTTGCTCTCCTGCTGCTGCATGTCAATAAAGTCGATCAGCACCATGCCGCCCACGCGGCGCAGCCGCAGTAGGCGGGCGATGGCCTGGGCGGCCTCGATGTTGGTGTCGCGCAGCGCCTTCTCGCGGTCCTTGCCCGCGATGTTCTGCGCGGTGTTGACATCAATCACTGTCATCGCCTCGCAGGGGTCGATGATCAGCGTTGCGCCGCTCTTGAGGTAAACCTTGCGCCTTAAGGCCTTGCGCAGCTTGGCCTGCACCTCGTGCAGCTGCAAAGGGTTTCCCGCATACTGGGCGCTGACGCCATAGGCGGTCAGGGCCTCTGGCACATTGCTCAGCACCCTGTCTGGCTGGCCGCGCATCTCGCGCAGCAGCCGGCTTAGCTGATCCGGCGCCTGGCGGATGGCGCTGGGCGCGCTGCGCTGGCTGGCCTGCTGGGCTGTCTGCTGCCAGATCTCCAGCAGCTCGTCGAGCTCAGCCTGAATATCCTCCGCCAGTCTGCCCTGGCTTTCCTCCCGCATGATCAGGCCCATGCCCTGGGGCCTGAGGGCCTGCGCCATCTGCAGCAGCCGCTGCCGCTCCTCGCCCTCCGGTACGCGCTTGGAGACGCGCAGCGCCGGGCTCAGCGGCGTCAGGATGACCAGGGCACCAGGCAGCATGATGTCAGCCGTCAGGAAGGCGGCCTTGCTGCCCTGGGGCGGCTTTTTCACCTGCACCAGCAGGGCATCCCCCGGCCGGGGCTGGCTGCCGCCGGGGATTTGATCAAAGGGCAGAAAGCCCTCCACATCCTTGTCCAGCCGCACAAAGGCGGCGGCCAGGTTCCTCATCACCCGGCCCACCTGGCCCAGGTAGATGTCCTCCGCGCTCAGGCCCTCCCGGTGGCTGTCCGCCAGATAGCTCACCAGATGGCCATCCTCCAGCAGGGCGATCTCGCGGCGCTCCCCCGCCTGCTGGATCAGCAGCTGGTTCATGCCTCCTCCAGCGGGGCCAGGTCTTTATCCAGCAGCGCGCGCCGGCTGATCAGGCAGCGCGGTGCCTCGATGTTCGCGTACTTCGCCAGGGCGGCGATCAGCTGGTCGGGCTTGCAGGTGCCCTTTTCCTGCAGGGCCAGCACGGCCTCGATGCCATCCTCTGTGGCGCTTACGCTATGGATCAGGGGCCGCAGGTCCACATCCACCATGCCCCGCTTGCTCTTGCGCTGGGCCATGATGCTGTCCTGCCCCATGAAGCCGGGGATGGCATGGGCCAGTGTTTCCCCCTGCTCAAGGGGCCGAATCAGATAGACCGCCGCTGCGCACAGCGCCATCATGGCGGTGAAGCTGTCCTCCACCGCCCTGGCGCTCAGGCAGCGCATTAGGGGCGGCAGGGCCGCGTTCATAGCGTCAAGGAATTCCTCCGGCTTGACATCGCCCTCCAGCGGCACCTCCATCACCTCGCGCAGGCCTTCCACCCCCACGGACAGGGGCGCTGCGAAGCTGAGCAATATGTGCGGGTTATAGCCCTGGGAGTAGCGCAGCGGCAGGCCGCTGCGGCGCAGCGCCCGCTGCATGGCGCGCATCACATCCAGGTGGCCGATGAATTTCAGCCTCTCCAGCTTTGAAAAGACCACGATCATCTTCATACCACACAGGCCCCCGGAAAGCGGGTCAGCCCGCAGGCCTGGCAGCCGCCGCGGCAGTCGGGCGTCACCTCGCCTGCCACCGCGCGCTCGCGCTCCAACCAGAGGAAGCGCTGGCTGACGCCAGCGTCAATAAAGGCCCAGGGCAGCAGCTCGTCTTCCTCACGCTCGCGCGCGGCGTAGAAGGCAGGATCGATGCCGTGATGGGCAAAGGCCTTGAGCCATTCGTCGTACTTAAAGTGCTCCCGCCAGCCATCCAGCCTGCAGCCGCGCTGCCAGGCGGTGTAGATGATGTCACCCATGCGGCGGTCGCCGCGGGTCACGCAGGCCTCGAGCACGCTGAGCTCCGGCTCATGCCAGCTAAAGAACACGCCCTTCATCTTGAGCACCTCGCGCAGCAGCCTCTGCTTGCGCTGTATCTCCTCGATGCTGTCCTGCGCCGCCCACTGGAAGGGCGTGAAGGGCTTGGGCACGAAGGTGGAGGCAGACAGCGTCACCTTAAGGCCGGGGGCCCGATGCTCCTTGGGCAGGGCGTAATAGGCGCCCAGCACCAGCTTGGCTGTCTCGCCGATGCCCAGCAGGTCCTCATCGGTCTCGGTTGGCAGGCCGATCATGAAGTAGAGCTTGACATTGTTCCAGCCGCTCTCAAAGGCATCGGTGACCGAGCGCACCAAATCCTGCTCGGTCACGCCCTTGTTGATTACATCGCGCAGTCGCTGCGTACCGGCCTCGGGCGCCAGGGTCAGCCCCGACTTGCGCACCTCGCGGGTCTCCTCCAGCGACTGCTTGACCAGGCTGTCTATGCGCATGGAAGGCAGGGAGACCGATACCCGCTGCGAGGCAAAGCGGTCCATCAGGCCGCGGATGAGCTCGGAGAGCTGGCCAAAGTCGCCCGAGCTAAGCGACGAAAGCGATATCTCCTCATAGCCGGTGGCCTTGATCAGCCGCTCGGCCAGGGCGTAGAGATTCTCAATGCTGCGCTCGCGCACCGGGCGGTAAAGCATGCCGGCCTGGCAGAATCGGCAGCCGCGGGTGCAACCGCGCATGATCTCAATGGCGATGCGGTCATGCACGATCTCGGTATATGGCACCGGGATCTCGTCAGGGAAGGGGCTGGCGTCCAAATCCAGCTCGATGCGCTTGCGCACGAGGGCAGGCACGCCCTCGCGCAGGGGCTTGAAGCTCAGCAGTGTGCCGTCTGGCTTGTAGCAGGCCTCATACAGCGAGGGCACATAGCAGCCCTCAATCTGCGACAGGGCAAAGAGTATATCACGGCGCGCGCTGCCCTCCAGGCGCATGCGCTTGATCAGGCGCGTGACCTCCACAATGGCGCTCTCGCCGTCGCCTATCACAAAGCAGTCGACAAAGGGCGCCAGCGGCTCCGGGTTGAAGGCGCAGGGTCCGCCGGCGATCACGATGGGCGCCTGCTCCCCGCGCTCAACGGATTTCACAGCCACGCCGCCCAGGTCCAGCATCTCCAGGATGTTGGTGTAGCTCATCTCGTACTGCAGGGTAAAGCCCACCACATCAAATTCGTGCAGCGCCCTCCTGCCCTCCAGCGAGAACAGCGGGATGCGCTCGGCACGCAGGTGCGCCGCCATGTCCACCCAGGGCATCATGACGCGCTCGCAGAGCATGTCAGGCTCTCGGTTGACGATGTAATAGAGTATCTTCATCCCCAGGTGGCTCATCGCCACCTCATAGGTATCCGGAAAACAGAAGGCCACCGTCGCCGTCTCAGGCGTCCAGGGCTTGATATCAGTGTTCATCTCTCCGCCGATGTAGCGCGCGGGCTTCTCCACCGTGGGCAGTATCCGCTCCAACTTTTCCATGGTCCTGGCGTCCAAGGCTCAACCCCCAAATAAAATAAATCCAGCCCTCATTATAGCATCCCGAGGGCTGGACTGTCCATGCGCGGGCTTAGCCCTGGCGCATATACACCGACACCCCGCTGCCCTTGCAGTAGAAGTCGGCCTCTCCCTTGTCACCCAGGGTCACGGGATCGGCGATCTGGCCGGTGATGTCCCGCCAAGTGCTGCCTTTGTTCAGCTCCCCCAGGCTCATGCGCTTGACACCATCGTCGCCGTTTGACATGACCACCGCCAGGCCGCTGCCGGGATGATCCGCATCGCCCAGGCGCACCCAGCCGATGCAGTTGGCGTGGTCAAAGTAATCGATCTGCTCGCCATAGGCCGCTTCCTTGCGGGCGCGCAGCAGCGGGTCGAGCACATCTTTCATGGCCGGCTGGGGCCACTGGCCCCCTGTGCCGAAATAATCGCCCCAGAACAGGCAGGGGTAGCCATCTTGACGCAACAGTATCAGCGCGTAGGCCAGGGGCTTGAAGCGGGCGTCCACCCAACTCTCCAGCGATTGCCCGGGCTGGGAATCCTGATTGTCCACAAAGGTGGACACATTCAGGTCATTGCGCTGCAGCAGGGTGCCATCGAATATCCGGCGCATGTCATAGTCACGGCCCTGGTTGGCGGCCTGCACGAAGTTAAAGTGCAGCGCCACATCAAACAGCGCCAGCTGGTCGTGCTGCTCGCCGATGTACTCGGCCAGCAGGTTGTCATCAGCGTGCCAGTATTCTCCCACGCAATACAGCGACTTGCCCGTCCTCAGGCGCATCTCGCGCAGAAAGGCGGTGATGAAACTGGCGTTGATGTGCTTGAGGGCGTCCAGGCGCATGCCGTCCACACCCATGTCGAACCAGAACTGCATGACCCGGATGACGGCCTTGAGCACGTGCGGGTTGTCGAAGTTCAGGTCCGGCTGGTGCGAGAAGAAGCGGTGCCAGTAATAGGCCTTCGCGACCGGATCCCAGCTCCAGTTCGACTGCTCGGTGTCGGTGAAGATGATCCGCGTCTCGGGCCACTTGCGATCGTCGTCGCTCCAGACGTAGTAGTTGCGCTTGATCGAGCCTCGCGGCGCGCGCCGGGCCGCCTGGAACCACGGATGCTGGTCCGAGGTGTGGTTGATGACCAGTTCGGTGATGACCTGCAGGCCGCGCCGGTGGGCCTCGCGCAGGAACTGCCGGAAGT
>CAKTTM010000054.1 GCA_934615145.1 uncultured Clostridia bacterium
GGATACCTCGCGCCTTGAGTAGACATGCAGGCTGTGGCCCGCCTTCATCAGATTGCGCACCATGCTCTTGCCCATCACGCCGATGCCGATAAAACCAATGTCCATATTGTCCTCCTTGTTATTGTTGTTCTGTCATAGTCTGATGATCAGTGCCTCATAAAAGGCCACCATTTTGGCCAGCTGCGCGGTGCTGATGCGCTCGTCATGGCCATGCACCAACGCGCTTTGCTCCGGGCTTGTCTCCCTGCCGCTGAAGCGGTAGACATTCTGGCAGATGGCGCTGTAGCGCGTGGCGTCGGTGGCGCCCAGCATGGTGTCCGGACAGGCCAGCGCCTCTGGCCATATCTCCTGGATGGCGTCACAGAGCATCGACCACTTGTGGTCGTCGGTGTCGCTGGTGGGGCTCGGTTCGTCGCCGCCCAGGGTCTGCACGCTGATGTGCTTGCCCTGAAGCAATTTGGCCGCCCGCCGCCTGACTGATTTGATGCTCTCGCCCGGGATGATGCGCACATTGGCCACGGCGCTGACCTGGCCTGGCAGCACATTGTGGGCGC
Organism: uncultured Clostridia bacterium; assembly: GCA_934615145.1. Classification (GTDB taxonomy): domain Bacteria; phylum Bacillota; class Clostridia; order Christensenellales; family Aristaeellaceae; genus UBA1038. Next base: position 555 of record CAKTTM010000054.1, read on the forward strand.
TGGAGCCCGCCGCCGTGGTGAAGGCGCAGGTGGTGCGCAGCATGGCATTGAGCCGCCCGCCCCGCCACCAGGCATAGAGGCTCACCAAAGGCTTTAGCACTGCCATATTGGCATAGACAAAGCGCTGGGGCCAGCGGCTGTGGCGGCCCAACACATCGATCTGCTGGCGCAGCGTGGGGGTAAGCCGCAGGGGCCAGGGCCTGCGCTCCAGCTTGAGGATGGCGCGGCTGAGCCTGCCCATGGCGGTGCGCCGGGGCGGTGTGGAGGCATGGCCTGGCTTGTCTGTGGCCGTGATGACCAGCTGGGTCATGCCCTTTTCATTGACCCCCACCATCGCGCAGGGCAGGCTGACGCCCGGCAGCACATCGCGGCTGACGCCGCCGCCCTCATCCAGCACAAAGCCGGGCCGGACGCCCGATGCAGCCAGCGCGTCGATGATGGCCTGCGCTGTCGGCCCTGCGGTCTCCTCGTCTGAGGAAAAGCAAAAGTAGATGTCCTGCGCGGGCTGAAAGCCCTCGGCGATCAGGTTTTCCGCCGCCTCCAGGCTGGCTGCGATGCTGCACTTGGTGTCCAGCGCCCCCCGGCCATGCACAAAGCCGTCTGCGATATCGCCAGAGAAGGGCAGTCGGGTCCAGCTGTTGGCATCGGCCGGCACCACATCATAGTGGGCCATCAGCACGCGCGGGTCGTCTGAGGATTGGCCCTGCCAGCAGTAGACGATGCCCCGGTCATTCACGATCAGGCGCGGGCAATGCGCGGCCACGCCGGGATAGAGCGCGTGGAGCTTGTCCTGAAAGGCGCTGAAGGCCGCCCTGTCCTCCAGGCTGGTGTCCGCATAGCTGACGGTGGGGATCTGCAGCAGCTGGCTGAGCTTGCCCGCCACCGGCATCTGCGGCAGCTGGACAGCCCTCGGCTGGCCCAGACGCAGGGACTCCTTGGGCTTGAACTGCGCCGTGCGCCAGAGCATCCAGATCAGCCCGGCCACCAGCAGCACCGCCAGCGTATACCACAACATATCAGGCCCTGCCCTCCAACAGATCCCGCGCGAAGGCGCGGATGACATGGGCCACCGGCGGCGACAGCCTGTCCGGCAAGGCGCCCGGCGAAAAGAAGGCCAGCGCCTCCACCTCGCCTGGCTGCGGCCGCAGCGACCCGGCATAGTCCCGGCAGACATAGACGATGTCAACGCAGCTGACCTCGTCGCCATTGGGGTAAACATAGTGCGTCTCGGGCCCGGAAAAGACGCCATAGAGGCTGAGGTGGTGGGCGGTGAGGCCGGTCTCCTCATAAAACTCGCGCGCCGCGGCGTCCTCCACCTTTTCATCCAACTCCACTGAGCCCCCGGCATAGGCCCAGCAGCCATTGTCGCTGCGCAGCTGCAGCAGCAGGCGCCCCTCCTCATCCACCGCGATCACGCTGGCCCCCACCTGCAGCAGCGGGCGATGGCCCACGATCTGGCGCAGATCCATGATATAGCCGCTCATGGCTGGGCCCTCAGGGCAAAGAGCCAGTGATTGCTCATGCCAAGGAAGGCTGGCTGCTCGCTGGTGTAGAGGTGGTACTTCAGCCACTGCGCGTACTGGGCCGGTGTGAATGCATTGATTTTCTCGGCATGCAGCTCGCTCAAGCCATCGGAGGCGATGCGCCGAAGGATCTGCAGCCCCGCCCTCTTAATGAGCCCTTCCGCCTGATCCAGGCGGTCAAACTTAAAGGGAAAATCGGGCAGTCTGAAGCTGTCATGGTCATACTGATCGCTGTCCAGATAGGGCCCACCGTCATAGAGCAGGGTCTGGGTGGCGATCACAAAGTCGGCGTTGATGAAGGCCGCCCATATCAGGCCCTCATCCTTGCAGACGCGCGCGCATTCTCGCAGGCAGGCAAGGCGCTGCGCCTCGTCATGCATGTGATACAGCGGCCCCATGCACAGCACCGCGTCAAAGCGCTTGTCCGGCATGCCGGCTAGCGCCGTCAGCGCGTCCGCGGTCTGCACAGTCAGCGCCATGCCGGGCTTGATACCAGCCTGTATCGACTGGGCATGCTTGGGCACAGGCTCCACCGCCTGCACCTGGTGCCCCCTGGCCGCCAGATAATGGCTGTAGCGGCCGGTGCCTGCCCCAAGCTCCAGGATGGCCGCGCCCTCTGGCAGGGCCGCCTCAATGGCGCGGCCGCTGGTGATGAACTCGATCTGCTGCGCCTGGCCTGTCAGGCGGCTGGCTTCATCAAAGATATCGTACAGCGCCTTGAGCTGCTCCTGCTCGTCGCTGATGGCGGCCAGCTTGTCAAAGTCCATGCCTACTCCTATCCATTGCGCGGATCCTGCGAGCGGCGGGCGCCGCCCTCGGCCTCGGGATCAAAGTATTCGATCTCCATGCGGTCATGGCGCAGGCCATCCATGAAATGTTCCTTGAGGAAGCGCGCCTGGCGGTAGCCCTCCCAATCGCGCAGGTGCTTGGGAACGATGATGGGCATGGATAAATCAAGCGCGTGGCAGGCCTCGCGCAGCGCCTCCTGCCAGTCGCCCTCAGGGCAGGGCACCACCCTGTCCTCCGCCAGCCTGCCTTTGTCAATGAGCTTTACCCATAGCTGTCCTGCCACATCGGCCTCCTTGTCGCCCTTGATGGCCGGGGACGATGCCCCGACGCCTTACCTTACTTCTTGCCCAGCAGTGAGCCCAGCAGCTCCTCCGGGTCAAAGCCAGTCTTCTTCACCTCGTCCAGGATGCCCTCCAGCAGCGAGGGCTCCTTCTTGGCGCTGCTGCGCTTGGCGGGCGCCTTCTTGGTGGTTGTGGTCTTCTTCGCCGTTGTGGTCTTCTTGGCCGCTGTTGTTTTTTTGGCCGTCGTCTTCTTGGCGGCTGTCGCGGTCTTCTTGGCCTTCTCCGCCGCCAGCGCGCGCTTCTTGGCGTTCAATTCCTTCTTTTCGGCGTTGAGTTTTTCAATATAGCCCTTGTGTTTCTCGATCTTGTCGTCCACTGCCTTGATCTTGGTATCAAGCTGCCTCTGTGTCAGTTTTGCCGCTGCCATATGGCGCCTCCCCTATGTTGATACGGTATGCTTCAGTGTAGCACAGACCGGCAAAAAATCACAGCGGACATTGACATATGCTCAAAATCCGCTATAATTTGCTTTGAACTTCAAATTGTTTGGGGTTCAAAGCAAGCGATACTGAACGAAGGAGTAAACGCACAGAGGAGCCGAGGCTTTTTGATGGCTGCGCTAAGCCGAAAGAACGAAGCGTAGCGGCGTCTACGCTGAGTGAGAAAGGTGACGCGCGGGCGCAAAAAGGCCGGCCCACCCGATCGTTTAGGACTGAGTTCAGTATGAGAGGCGAGGCATGGCGGACGCGCGGGGGCAGCTGAACAAGTTTATGGTGGATATCTTCCACAGCGTGCTGCGCAGGCAGGAGCGCCTGCTGCGCGACAGCGGCTATGGCGACCTGTCCATCAGCGAGATGCATGTCATCGAGGCATGCGCCCAGGCCCAGCGCCAGGGCAGGCCCTACGCGCGGGATATCGCCACGCTGCTTCAGATCACGCCGGGCAGCCTGACGGCCGCCGTCAATGTGCTGGAGAAGAAGGGTTATTTAAGCCGCCAGCGCGATGAGCAGGACAGGCGCCGGGTGCTGATCCACTTGAATACCAGCGCGCTTGAGGCCCTGCAGGCGCACGAAAAGATACACGAGCAGCTCATCGACGAGGTGATGGGCCAGCTCAGCCCCGAGGAAAGCCAGCTGCTCAGCCGGGCGCTGGGCGGCGTGGCCACATTTTTTGACAAGGAAAGGACGGACGGGACATGATCAAACTCATTGCGGACAGCACCTGTGATCTGACAAAGGAGGAGCTGGCGGCATGGCAGATCAGCACCCTGCCGCTGACCATCCACTTTGGTCAGGACAGCTATCGCGACGGCATCGACATCAGCAAGCCGGAGTTCTACCAGCGCCTGGGCCAGGCCAAGGAGCTGCCCACCACCTCCCAGATACCCCCTGGCGAGTTTGAGGATCTCTACCGCCAGCTGTTGACCGAGGGTGATGAGCTGCTGGTGGTGACCCTGGCCTCGGCGCTGAGCGCCACCTATGAGTCGGCCGTGGCGGCCGCCAAGGCGGTCGATGCCAAGCGCATCCACGTGGTGGACAGCATGTCGGGCTCCTTTGGCCACGCGCTGCTGATGAAGCATGTGGTGCTGCTGCGCGACCAGGGCAAGCTAAGCGCCGGCGAGATCGCGGCGCAGCTGCGCCAGATCACGCCGCGGCTGAGGCTCTACGCGGTGGTGGATACGCTGAAGTACTTGAAGATGGGCGGCCGCCTGTCCGGGAGTGCGGCACTCATCGGCGGCCTGCTGGGCATCAAGCCGGTGGTGCAGGTGCAGGAGGGCAAGGTGACCTCCATCGCCAAGGTGCGGGGCGAGAAGAATGTGGTCAAGACGCTCTATGAGCTGTTCAACAGCGCCGATCCCGACCTGAGCTTTGGCTACTCCTTTGGCAACAGCGAAGCCAAGCCCCTGATGCAAGAGGCCCAGCGCCACTTTGAGCAGCATCTGGGCCAACCGGCCGCCGTCACCACCGATCTGGGCGCCGTCATCGGCACCCATGTGGGCCCCGGCGTCATCGGGGTGGGCTTCTTTACCAAGGCTTAATCAGGTATCGAAGACGCCTCAGCCTGTAAACAATTCCTCTGCCCGCCGCACATGGCGGGCTTTTCCCTGCCTGTGGTCGTAGACGGACAGCTGCGGATCCTCAAGCCGGCCCCCATGCCGGCCCTCGGGCACCACCGGCTGATAGCCCTGGCCGCTGCGGATGCTGCGCACAAAGTCCTGTATGTCGGTCAGCTTGTGGTCAAAGGCGGTGCCCATCAGCTGGCTGTCGTCATACTGGGCCGAGTGGTGGATATCGCTGCCCGCCGTCATACCATAGCCCTGCGCCTTGGCAAAGCTGAAGGCCTGCAGGTCCTGCTCTGGCAGGTTGCCGGCATTGCCCACCTCGTAGGCGTCGGCCGGGCCCAGGTGGATGGCCGCGATATAGTCCCGGTCGCGGAAGGGGTGCGCCTGCACCACGCAGCCGCCGTAGCGGTGTACTTCGTCCAGCTGCTGCTGCCTTGTCCACTCCCTGGCCTCGGGATGCTCATACAGCCAGGCCTTGTCCAGGCCGTAGACCAGGTAGTCGTCGCCCTCATGGGTCTCCTCCCAGCCAAAGAAGACGGACAGGCCGATCTTTTCGGCCGCCACTTTGGTCTCCTCATAGCCCCGGCAGAAGGCATCCACAAAGTGACGCCAGGGCAGGTGCCGGTCAACGGCGCAGTTGCCCCGCCAGAAGTGATCCGTCACGATGATGCCGGCGTAGCCCAGGCGCTTGTAGCGCTCCAGGTATTCGGGCCCGCGCGAGCGCCCGCAGGCCGAGGCCAGCGAGGTATGAAAATGCGTCTCGTACAGCCAGCTTTTTTGCTGCCTCATATGGCCTCCGCCTCCGTCGCCTCCGCCATCAGCGCGGGCAGCTTGCGCCGCCAGCGGCCCCAGCGGTAGGCCAGCACATTGATGCCCGCACCCGTGACCCAGGTGACCAGCATGGAGATATAGACCGACTCCGGCATGCCGGCCGGGTTTTCGGGGCTGCGGGTCAGGTAGGCGATGCCATAGGCGGTGGTCACGCGCAGCACCACCGAGGTGAAGATGGATATCCACATGGGCGTCACCGTGTCCCCCGCGCCCCGCATCACGCCGGAGAGCGACTGTATCACCGCCATCGCCACATAGCCCAGCGCCAGGATGCGCATATAGCGCATGCCCCGGTCGACCAGGCTTTGCGTGTTGGTGAACATCTGCATCAGGTAGCGGCCAAACAGCAGGATGACGAGCGTCAGCACCACCGCGGTGCCCAGCGCCATCAGCGTGCCCTGCTTGGCGCCCTTTTGCAGCCTGTCATACTTGCGCCCACCCACATTCTGCCCGATATAGGTGGTCATGGCCTGGCCAAAGCTGAAGTTGGGCATCATGGCAAAGCCGTCCACACGCATCAGGATGACGTTGATGGCCACAAACTCCGGGCCAAAGCTGTTCTGCAGGCGCATCACCAGCAGCATGGCGGTGGAGAAGATGGCCTGCGTGACGCCGCTGGGCAGCCCCAGGCGGATGATGCCGTCGCTGACCTTGCGGTCCATGCGCAGGGTCTGGCGGTTGATGTCAAAGACGCTGCTCATGCTGCGGATCTTAAACCAGCACAGTATTGCCGATATCACCTGCGCCAGCACCGTGCCCCAGGCGACGCCCGCCACGCCCCAGCCAAAGACGGCCACAAAGAGTATGTCCAGCGCGATGTTGAGCCCGGCGGTCAGCACCAGGAAGGCCAGCGCCGACAGTGAGTCGCCAAGGCCCCGCAGAATGCCCGCCAGCACATTGTAAAACATGAAGCCCACAATGCCCAGGAAATAGATCTGCAGGTACTGCGCCGCCCAGTCGATGAAGACATCGGGTGTATTGAGCAGCCGCAGCAGCGGGTAGGTGATGGCCGTGCCCACCACCATGATGACGACCGTGGTGATGGCCGTCAGCGTCAGCGTATTGCCGATGGTGACCGACAGCTGCGCGCGGTCCTTGGCGCCAAAGTGCTGGGCCACCAGGATGCCGGCGCCGGTGGCGATGCCAATGAACAGCGCCAGCAGGAACATCAGGATGGGGCCAGCGGCGCCCACCGCGCTCAGCGCCAGGTCGCCCACATAGTGGCCGACCACGGCGGCGTCGGTGGCGTTGTAGATCTGCTGGACAAAGTTGCCGATCAGCATGGGCACGGCAAACTCCAGGATGCGCTTCCAGGGGGTGCCCTGCGTCATGTCGCGCGGGGCAAAGAGTGTTTTGACCTTTGTAATCATTGCTTGCTTTCTGTTGATGTATTTTGATGCCCAGGCAGCCTGCGGGCCAGCACCTCGGGCCGCGCCACCGAATAGCCAAAGAAGCCTATCACCTGGCTTAGACGGCTGTACTCGCCATGGCTGTAGGCAATCAGGCCTGCCTTTTGCAGGTCCAGCCTGCCCGCCTCATCAAAGAGGCTGTCCTCGGCCTGGACGCTTAAGATATCGGCCAAGAACATCGTATGCGAGCCCAGCGGCAGGCTTTGGCGCACGCGGCAGCTTAGGTACAGCGGGCTTTCCTTGATCGCGGGCGCCTGGTGCAGGCTTGCGGCCGGTACCGCGGTCAGCCCGCAGGCGGCAAACTTGTCCACATCCCGGCCGGACTTGACCCCGCACCAGTCGCAGGCGCGCAGCAGCTCTTCCCCCACCAGGTTGACCACGAATTCGCCGGTGTCCTTAATGATGTCGTAGGAGTGGCGCTCGGGCCTAATGGAGACGGACAGCATCGGTGGGTCTGAACAGATGGTACCCGCCCAGGCCAGGGTGATGATGTTGGGCGTCTGATTCTCCTTAGCGCAGCTGACCATGACCACTGGTGTGGGCGACAGCAGGGTGCCTCGACCGATATCGCGCTTTGACATTACTCCGTCCCCCTCTCGATGCCGCGCAGCACCTCGGGCTCGCGGATGCTGCGCGCGGAGGTGAACATGCGCCGGCTCAATATCGCGCCATTGCGGTAGTACAGGCAGATCAGCGGCACATCCTCCAGCATCAGCTCCTGTATCTGGTAGAGCTTTTGCTGGTAGGCGCTCCTGTCCATGGTGGCGCGCAGCTCTTCAAACAGCTTGTCCATAGCGTCTGACTTGTAGCGCATGTAGTTGCCGGTGTTGCCGCTCATCAAAAGGAAGCCCGGATCCGGCACCAGGTCCATGTTATAGGCCACCAGCGCCAGGTCGTAGGTGTTGGCGCGCAGGCGTTCCTTGGCGGCGGCAAAGCTCATGGGCAGCACCTCGGCATTGATGCCCACCCCTGCCAGCATGCCGGCGATCTGGTGGGCGACGGTGATGCGCGCGGCGTTGTCGGGCTCCTCATAGACGATGAAGCGCAGCTTGAGGTTGGCGGGAGCACCTTCGATGGTGGTCTTGCGCATGGTGTCGTCATCGTCGGGGACATCGATCCAGCCGGCCTCGTCCAGCAGCGCCTTGGCGCCCTCCGGGTCGTAGCGCACGGCGCCCGGCGTATCATGGTACATCCAGGTGCCGGGGATCATCGGCGTATCGCTGCGCATGGCCAGGTTCATATAGGTGCTGCTGATCAGCTGGCTGGTGTTGATGGCCATGCGGATGGCCCGGCGCACCCTGACATCCTGCAGCTCGCGGGCGCGGTTATTCATCAGCAGGGTCTCCAGCTGGCGGGTGCGGTAGCTCAGGTTGATGGTGGTCAGGCCCGAGCGGTACTGCGCCGCCGTCATCGAGCGGGTGAGGATGGCGTCCACCCGGTTATACTCGTAAGAGCTGACCAGGTCGCGATTGGTGACATGGAAGATGGCCATGATCTCCTTGTAGTAGCACATAGTCCTTGGGCACAAAGCTGGACAGCTGGTAGGGCCCGGTGCCGGGTGGGTTCTCCGCCTGCAGCTGGGTGGCGGGCAGGATGGGAAAGGTCATGGCGTAGAGAAAGCCATAGTTGTTGCGCCGGGTGGTGATGCTCACCGTGTTCAGGTCGGTGGCCGAGGCCTTGGAAATCATGTACTGCAGCGAGGCATAGGCGCCCTTGTTGGGGTTTTCCTTGTCGGTGGCCATGCGCAGTATCTCATTGATGGTGGCCACCACATCATTGGCCGTCAGCGGCGTGCCATCGTGAAAGGTGACGCCCTCGCGCAGGGTGAAGGTCCAGGTGCCGCCGGAGGCCGAGCTCTCCCAGCGCTGGGCCAGGCTGGGCTTGGGCTGATAATCGTCATCGATATAGACCAGGCCCTCATAGACCAGGCTGGTCAGCGCCATGAAATCCCTCTCCTGGGGCACCAGGGGGTTCATGCGGTCGGTGGTCACCGAGATGATGCCGAATGTCATCGCCTCGTCCTTGGCGACAGTGGCCGCC
>CAKTTM010000055.1 GCA_934615145.1 uncultured Clostridia bacterium
GTGTTGTTCCTCCGTTATTAGATTTTATCCCTTCACAGAGGTTTACACAATTTTTTCAGCACTCTCCAATAAGGAGTGAGATTGGTATCAGTCAGGAAAGAAAGCCTGCTCCACCATCAGGCAGAGCTGGTGATAGAGCTGCTGGTGCATCTCCTGCACCTTGTATGTCTCACGCTCGTCGACATTGAGCAGCAGGTCGCAGCTGTCCTTGAGCCTGCCGCCGTCCTGCCCCGTCATGCCGACGACGAGCATGTCAAGGGCCCTGGCCACCTTGGCCGCGCGGCCCACATTCTGGGCATTGCCCGAGGTGGACAAGGCCAGCAGCACATCCCCTGGCCTGCCGTAGGCCATCACCTGCTGGGCAAAGACATCCTCGCCGCTGATGTCATTGATGATGGCGGTGATCAAGGCGGACTGCGCAGTGAGGTCAATGGCAGGCAGCCCGCGCTGCAGCCTCTGCGCCCAATCCTCCCCCACGCGCGCCAGAAAACCCGGATCCGGCCTGCGCCGCGCCTTGAAGCCCTTGCACAGCTCGCCCGCGATGTGGGAGCAGTCCGCAGCGCTGCCGCCATTGCCGCAGAGCAGCAGCTTGCCCCCCTGCGCAAAACAATCGATCAGGGCCTGCGCCGCCTGTTCCAGGCTATTGTTCATGGTTGTTCCTCCCTCTGGCGGATGGCCGCCGACAGTGCCGCGATATCGCCCACCTGGTCGCCCAGCTGGGCGGCCACCACCTGGCAGACCGCGCGGGTATGCGGCAGCGCCTCCTGGCCAATCACCCGCTCCATCTCACCCCGAAACCACCGCTCGCTGCGCGCAAAGATGCTGCCGATGACGATGCGCTGGGGGTTGAACAGGTCCATCAGAAAGGCGCAGGCCATGCCCAGCGCCTGCGCGCTTTGATGAAGCGCCGCGATCATCCTCTCATCTCCCTGTTCAGCCGCCAAGACCGTGTCCTTGGCGCTCAGGCCGCTGAGCTGTTTGATGCCCCCGCCTGAGCAATAGCCCTCAAAGGAGCCCGCCTTGCCATAGCCCACAGGGCCCGTGGGCGCATAGCGCAGGTGCCCGATCTCGCCGGCCATGCCGCTGCTGCCCCGGTAGAGGCGTCCATCCAGTATCAGCCCCGCGCCAAAGCCGGTGCCAAAGGTCAGGAAGACCATGTTGCGGCAGCCCTGCCCTGCGCCAAAACGCGACTCCGCCAGAGCGCAGGCATTGGCGTCGTTCTCCAGCCAGGCCGGCGCGCCGTAGCGCTGGCTCAGCCAGCTGGTGATGGGCACCTCGTCCCAGCCGGGCAGGTTGGGCGGGGAGAGTATCAGGCCCCGCTCCTCATCCAGCGGCCCACCACAGCTGACGCCGATGGCGGCAGGGCTGCCCTCAGGGGGCAGCAGGGCGGCCAGCAGCGCCTGCCAGCTGGGATAAGCCTGTGTCGGCAGCTCGCGCCGGCTGAGCACCTGACCCTGCGCGTTACCGGTCAGAAAGGCGGTCTTGGTGCCGCCGATGTCAATGCCCCAGTAGATCTCCGCCATGCTCAAGTCCTCTTGGCCTTCGGCTGCAGCAGCCGGTACAGCGCCGGGATGGTCACCTGGTGCTCGCCCGTGAAGTGCCAGCCCAGGCCGCCCCGGCTGGTGGGCCGGTTGACGATGTTCTTGCGCGGGCGGTAGTAGTAGTCCGGCTCCTTGTCGCTGACAGGCTCGCGGTAATTGGGCAGCGGGCGCAGGTCAAAGTCCGCCGTGGTGATGTCAAAGGTGGGGTAGCCCAGGTTGCGCGCGATGGACAGCGCCTTGAGGAAGACCTCGGGGCCGATCACCATGGAGCCAAAGTTCAAAAACACGCCGCCATCCATCCGGGACACCGAGTAGCACAGCCGCCTGAAGTCTCTCTGGCAGGTGCTGCCGATGGCGGCAAAGTCGCAGCTGGGGTGCTGGTGGATGATGTCGGTGCCCAGCGCGATATGGTAGGTGCAGGGAATGCCCAGCTCATAGGCCCTGTACAGCACGCAGCTGTCCCGATGAGGGAAACGCTCTGGCCAGGCCTGCATGTACCTGGCCAGCGCCTCGCCCAGACCCCAGCCTTGCCTGGCGCCCTCCTGGATGGCATCGTTCATCCAAGCGCCTGTCTCCTCCCACATGCCAAAGCTGCCATCCTCAATGGCGGTGGGCACATGCTCCGAGGTGCCGCCCAGGAAGGCCAGCTCAAAGTCGTGGATGGCGCAGGCGCCGTTGCCGGTCAGGTGGGTGATGATGCCCTGCTCCATCAGCCTGATCAGGTAGCGCGACAGCCCGCACTTGATCACATGCGCGCCCTGGGACCAGATGACCTGTCCCCCGCGCTGGCGTGCCTGCAAAATCCGCTGCGCCAGCTCTTCAAAGCCCTCCTCCTCAAAGGCGGGGGCGGGCAGGTCTGGATCCATCAGCGTCTCGATGCGCACCAGATTGGTCCGCTCAAAGGCGCTGTGAGTGGTCAGCCCCTTGAGATCAAGCTCCTTGAACATGGCTTGTCCTTTCACTCCTGCTCAACATGAGGACCGGGACGCTGCCCGATCCTCATTCAATATCATCAAACCCCTGGGAGGTTCGGAGGGCCGCAGCCCTCTGACCAACAATCCGCGTCGGCGGCGTGTACGGCGACGCGGCAAGCCTTGCGAAGCAAGGGTTTCCCTGCCCTCCGCCGCCCGGGAGCGTAGCGACAGGCGGAGGGCCAAGAACCCAAAACCATCAAAAAACCACAGTTTTTTGATGGGCGGGGGACCGGGACGCTGCCCGGTCCCCTTAAATCAGTCGGTCTTACTTGCCCTGTGCATCCAGATAGGCCTTGTCAACCACGGTGACGCCGGTGTCGACCACCTTGTCAGCCTCGGCGATGGCCTCGCCCTTGAGCACCTTGACGGCGCTCATGATGCCCTCGTAGCCCATGTTGTAGGGGTTCTGGGCCATGGTGGCCAGCAGGGCGCCCTCCTGCACCAGCTGCAGGATAGCGTCGGACTTGTCAAAGCCCACGCCGACCACCTTGCCGCCGCTCTCCTTGATGGCGTTGCCGGTGCCGGTGGTGCTGCCCTCGTTGCAGCCAAAGATGCCCACAACGCCCTGGGTGATGTAGTTCTCAGCAATGGTCTGGGAGGCCGCGACCTGGCCCTCGCCATACTGTGTCTCCAGGATTTCGAACTTGCTGCCCTCAAAGGCCTCGCGGAAGCCGGCCTCGCGCAGCTGGGTGGAGGTGGTGGAAGCGTTGACATTGACGATGCCGATCTTGCCCTCGGTGACGCCGTCGGCTTCCAGCTTCTTGAGCATCTCCTCGCCCGCGGTCTTGCCGGCGGCCTTGTTATCGGTGGCCAGGGTCTGCTCAGCGGGGGTGTTGGCGGGGCTGTCCACATAGATGAACTTCACGCCGTCGGCCTGGTACTGCTGGATGGTGGCCACCTGGGTATCCGGGCCATTGGAGGCCAGCAGGATGGCCTGCGCGCTGTCAGCGTAGGCGTTGTTGATCGATTCGATCTGGGCGGCGTCGTCCTTGCCCTGGGTGGGCGCGTCCCACTTATAGTTGACGGTGATGCCCTGCTTGGCCAGTTCAGCCACCGCGTCCTTGCAGCCGGCATCCACATTCACCCAGTGCTGGTCCATCAGGTCCATGGTGATCAGGTAGACTTTGTACTCCTCCGCGGCAAAGGCGGAAGCGATGCCCAGCAGCATCAGCGCGGTCAGTAGAATGGCGACGACTTTTTTCATGATAGAAACCTCCTTTTATTTATCAAACGCGTCATGCGTTTTGATTCCTTTGCTTTAGTTCCCTTTCTGAAACATCTGCCGGATGCGCAGCCTGCCGGCGCTGCCGCTGCGGATGATGACATCGATCAGCACCGACAGCACCACGATGACGCCGACCACGATATTTCGCCAGGCCACAGGCGCCCCCACCAGCGACAGGCCATTGTACATGGCGCCCCAGACGCTGGCGCCCACGATATTGCCAAGCAATATGCCCTGGCCGCCCAGGGTGGACACGCCGCCGATGACGGAGGCGGCCACGGCGTAGAGCTCATAGCCATTGCCGGCGTCCATGGCGCCCATGCCGGCCTGCGCGCAGGTGATCAGGCCCACCACTCCCGCGCAAAAGGCGCTGACCACATAGGCCTTGGTGGTGGTGGCCGCCACATTGACGCCGGACAGCTTGGAGGCCTCGGCATTGCTGCCCGCGGCGTAGATATGCCGCCCGGTGCGGGTGCGGGAGAGTATGTAGTTGAACACAAACCAGATGATCAGCGCGATCCAGAAGGTGTTGTAGATCTCCAGCGTCTTGCCGTAGTAAAAGACATCGCGCCAGCCGGCAGCGCCGGCGCCGATGGCGTCGGTATTCATGTTGCCGTTGACCAGCTGCGCCACGCCGCGGGCGATGGTCATGGTGCCCAGCGTGCCAATAAAGGGCGGCAGCTTGCAGGTGGCCACCAGAAAGCCGTTGGTCAGGCCCGTCAGCAGGCAGGGCAGCATGGTCACCAGGCTGGCCAGCCAGGGGTTCATACCGCCTGTCATCAGGGTGGCCGATATCATGGTGCTCATGCCGATGACCGAGCCGATGGACAGGTCGATATTGCCGGTGATCAGCACATAGCCCTGACCAATGGAGATGATCAGATAGGGTGCGATCTGACGCAGTAGGTTGGCCACATTGCGCTGGGAGAGGAAATTATTGTTGATGAAATAGAACACCAGGCACAGCGCGATCAGGCCGATGAACACCGTGATGACCTGCCCCATGCCCCGGATGGCAAAGAGCCGCTTGAGTCCATTTTTCTTTCTGCCCTGTGTCATGCGCCCACCTCTTCGCCCTTATTTGGCTGGTTGTCCAGCTTCTTTTCAAACTGTGTCGCCAGCGCCATGATCTTGTCCTGCGTGGCCTCCTGGCTAGACAATTCGCCGGTGATCCGCCCGTCACACATGACCAGGATGCGGTCGGCGATGCCCAGTATCTCAGGCAATTCGGAGGAGATGAACACCACGCCGATACCCTGCTGCTTGAGCCGGTTCATCAGGTGGTAGATCTCCACCTTGGCCGCCACATCGATGCCGCGTGTGGGCTCATCAAATATCACCAGGTGCGAGTCCCGCGCCAACCACTTGGCCACCACCACCTTTTGCTGATTGCCGCCAGACAGGCTGGCCGCGTCCACCAGGGCATGGGGCAGGCGGATGGACAGGCTGGCAATGGCCTCGTCGACCATCTGATCCACTTGCGACGTCTTGACCGCGCCGCCGCGTCCCGCCACGATGTCCAGGTTGGGCAGCTCAATGTTGCTGCGCACGCTTAGCTTGGTGCACAGGCCGTCCTTTTTGCGGTCTTCCGGCACCAGCACCACGCCCTGGCGGATGGCGTCCATCGGCCGCTGAATGCTGATCTCCTTGCCGTCAAGATACAATTGGCCGCTCTGTTTGGGGTCGGCGCCGAAGATTGCGCGCGTGGTCTCCGTACGGCCGGCGCCCACCAGGCCCGCGATGCCCAGTATCTCGCCCGCGTAGACCGAAAAGCTTACATCGCGCACCAGGCGCCCGGCGTTGAGCCCGCTGACTTCAAAGACCTTCTTGCCCTTGTCAGCACTCACGCGGGGAAACTTCTCCTTGATGTCGCGGCCCACCATGTAGCTGATGATCTCTGGCAGCGATGTGCTGCCAAAGTCCAGCGTGGTGATGTACTGCCCGTCGCGCAGGATGGTCACCCGGTCAACGATATGATGCAGCTCCTCCAGCCGGTGGCTGATATAGACCACGCCGTGGCCTTCAGCCCGCAGCTTGCGGATGATGTCAAACAGATCCTCGATCTCCCGCCCGGTCAGCGAGCTGGTGGGCTCGTCCATGATCAGCACCCGGGCATCGGTGGCCAGGGCCTTAGCGATCTCCACCATCTGCTGCTTGGACAGCGACAGCGCGCCCACGATGGCGGTGGGCTCAATGTCCACATTCATGCGCTGCAGCACCTGCGCGGCCTGGTGGTTCATCTCCCGGTTGTTCAGCCGCCCCGCCCTGTCGCAGATCTCCCGGCCCAGGAATATGTTCTCCGCCACGCTCAGGTGGCGGCACATGTTCAACTCCTGATGGATGATGGCCACACCCATCTCCTGCGCCCTGCGCGGGCTCAGCCCCTGCTCCACCTGCTGGCCAAAGACCTCCAGGCTGCCCTCATCGCGCTGATAGACGCCGCTTAATATCTTCATCAGGGTGGACTTGCCCGCGCCATTCTCGCCCAGCAGCGCCATCACCTCGCCCGCGCGCAGCTCAAAATCCACCTTGTCCAGCGCCTGAACGCCCGGAAAGGCCTTGCTGATGCCCCGCATGCTGACAATGATACGCTCTGGCTGCGTCATGCCCACCACCTCAAAGAGTGTCAAAGTATTGCGTGATTGTGGGCACAGTATAGGCCAAATGCCTTTGAATAGCAAGCGGGACAATTTCCTTGAAAAGCCCAAAATCAGCACTTGACAGTCCTGGAGAGCCGTGGTATATTATCAATCGTTCCTTTGCGGGAATGGCGGAATTGGCAGACGCGCTAGATTCAGGTTCTAGTGAGCAATACGTTCATGCAGGTTCAAGTCCTGTTTCCCGCACCAGAACCGCCGCAAGGCACACAAACCCTTGAAACGCTTTCGTTTCGAGGGTTTGTTTCTTGTTGTGATGACTTGACGCCGCATATGTCAAGAGCTGTGACAGCACGCACAGCTTAAGCCCCGGCGTATGGGTATGATGGGGACATGGAGACCATCTCCCATATAATACCGGATGAAAGGGGATACCATGTACAATTTGTTAATTGGGGGCGCTGCCGGGCAGGGTGTGGACAGCGTGACCCTGGTGCTGGAGCTGCTGATCAAGCATGCTGGGCTCAAGGTGTTCACCATGCGTGATCTGATGTCCCGCGTGCGGGGCGGCCATAACTTTTCCCGCCTGCGCTTTGGCTCGGACAGGCCGCTGAGCCACACGGAGGCTCTGGACGGCATCATCGCGCTCAATCAGGAGACAGTGGACCTGCACCTGAAAGACTTGAAGCCCGAAGGCTTCCTGCTGATGGATGACAGCCTGACCTGCGACGACGAGCGCGCGGTCAAGCTCAAATTGACCGAGACCGCCAAGGGCCTTGGCAATGCGCGGGCGGCCGGGAGCGTGGCGGCAGGAGCGGCGCTCAAGATGATGGGCGTAGCGGTGGACGAGGCGGGCGCCAGCCATGCCTTTGGCCGGGCGCTGAAAGAATCGCTGGTGCCAGTTAATGTCAAATCCGTGTTGGCCGGCCATGCGGCGGTGCCCTCGCGGCTGCTCAGCCTGCCCACGCGCCCCGATGAAGAGATGCTGCTCTCCGGCGCGCAGGCGCTGTCGCTGGGCGCCATGAGCGCGGGGCTGCAGTTCTACTCCGCCTACCCCATGTCCCCCTCGACCACCATCCTGGAGTACCTGGCGCAGTCGGCCACCAGCCTGGGCTTTGTGGTGGAGCAGGCTGAGGACGAGATCGCGGCCATCAATTTGGCTTTGGGCGCCAGCTTTGCCGGCGCGCGCGCCATGACGGGCACCTCCGGCGGCGGCCTCTCGCTGATGGTGGAGTCCTTTGGCCTGGCCGGCATCGCGGAGATCCCGCTGGTCATCGTCAACGCCATGCGGCCAGGGCCCGCCACAGGGCTCCCCACGCGCAGTGAGCAAAGTGACCTGCGTTTTGTCATCCACGCCTCCCAGGGCGAGTTTCCCCGCATGGTGATCGCCTTGCGCGATCATCAGGACGCCTTCCTCCAGACCGCTCGCGCCTTCCAGATGGCGGAGAAGTACCAGATACCGGTCATCCTGCTGACGGACCAGTTCCTGCAGGACAGCAGCACCACCCTGCCGTTGTTTGACCCGGCAAAGATCGTCCAGCCCAAGCCTGAGGATATCGATCCCGGTCAGGACTATCTGCGCTACCGCTATACGGACAGCGGTATTTCGCCTCGCATCTTCCCTGGCGACCCCAGGGGCTTTGCCGCCGTCGACTCTGACGAGCATGACGAGGCAGGCCACATCATCGAGGACAGCGAGACCCGCATCAAGATGATGGACAAGCGCATGCGCAAGCTGGAACTGCTCAAAGAAGAGCTGCTGGAGCCCCTGTTCATCGGCGACGAGCTGGCCGATACCCTGCTGATTGGCTGGGGCAGCCTGCAGGGCAGCATTGAGGAGGCCGTGCAGCTGCTCAACGCCCAGGGCAAGGGCCGCTACGGCGCGCTTGTCTTTGGCGATGTCTGGCCGTTGCCTCAGCGGCTGCTGACAGAGAAGGCCAAGACGGCCAAGGCGCTCATCAATGTGGAGCAAAACTTCACCGGCCAGCTGGCTGGCCTCATCCGCGAGGAGACCGGCATCACCATGCATCACAGCGTGCTTAAGTACGACGGCAGGCAGCTGACGGGCGACGAGATCGCGCAGCGCGTCATCAAGGAGGTTTCAGCATGACACAGCATGTCACACAGCATCAATATCTCACCTCTGAAACAGCCTGGTGCCCGGGCTGCGGTAACTTTGGCATCCTGGAGGCGCTAAAGCTCGCCCTGGAAGGGCTCAACCTGGATCCCCACAAGGTGCTGATGCTGGGCGGCATCGGCCAGGCGCCCAAGACGCCCCAGTACTTCCAGGTCAACAGCTTCTGCGGCCTGCACGGCCGCGCGGTGCCGCCGGCTGCCGCCGCCAAGATCGTCAACCCCGGCCTGACCGTCATCATTGATTCCGGCGACGGCGACAGCTATGGCGAGGGCGGCAACCACTTCCTGCACAACATCCGCCGCAATGTGGACATCAACCACTTTGTGCACAACAACCAGCTCTACGCCCTGACCAAGGGCCAGGCCTCCCCCACCACCATGGTGGGCATGGTGACCGGCGTCCAGGTGGACGGCAGCACCAATATCCCCTTCAATCCCCTGCTGATGGCGCTGTCAGCCGGCGCCGGCTTTGTGGCGCGCGGCTTCTCCGGCAGGCCGGAGCATCTGGCCGAACTCATGAAGCGCGCCATCAACTACAAGGGCTATGCCCTGATCGACATCCTGCAAAACTGCGTCACCTTCAACAAGCTCAACACCTTCACCTGGTACAACAGCCGCGTCTACGAGATTGACGCCAGCCACGACGCCACGGATCTAAACAAGGCCATGGCGCTGTCGATGGAGTTTGGCGACAAGATCCCGATTGGTGTGCTCTACGAGCAGCCCCTGCCGGTCTACCACCAGCAGCGCGCGCAGCTCAAGGACGGCCAGGTGCTGGCCGGCCGCGACAATGACCCTGAGAAGATACGGCAACTGATGCAGGCGCTGGTCTAAGCGCATAGGATATGCCACTGCGCCCCGCGAGATTTTCGCGGGGCGTTTTTGCATTTGTAACAATCGGTAAGAAGTCACGCCAAACCACAATGCTGATGCTACAATGGTCGCAG
>CAKTTM010000056.1 GCA_934615145.1 uncultured Clostridia bacterium
CCTCTTTCACTCAGCGTAGACGCCGCTTTTCACAATTCACAATGGTCGATGCCTCTCCCTCGCGGGGCTCGGTCAGGCATCTCCCTTGTTCATTGGGCTTCCATGCCGCCTTCATCCCGCACAGCGGGCGGCGGCATTGCGCCCATCGTTCTTTCGGCTTAGCGCAGCCATCAAAAAGCCTCGGCCCATCTTTGCGTTTCCTCATTCGTTCAGTATAGCCAATCGCAAGCAAGCCCTTCCCGCATGAATGGGGGAAGGGCTTGGCTTATGATGCCTCTGCGGGATGTACGCTTTGGGCCAAAATGTCCATTGACGCCCCATGGGCCGCGTTGTATGCTATCTGTGATGAAGCAAAGATAGTGATCACAATCAAAGCATCCACCGCAGCCTTCTTAGCCGTGGAGCCCCCGAGCACGAACCAAATCACGCAAGTGATTAATTTAGAGCAAAGGTAGGTATCTTGTATGCGCAAACCCAAGTCCCTGGTCGCCCTCCTGCTCGCGCTGTGCCTGTTCATCCCGGTGAGCGGCCTGGCAGCGATGAGCTGGGACTCCCCCGATGTCAGCTGGAAGAAGGACACCAGCCCGGCAGAGTATTCCCTGTTCTTCAACATGTCCTGGGCGCCCTTTGATGTCTGGGGCAGCGACCATGTCTCCCAGCAGGTGACCAAGGACACCGGCATCAGCTTTGAGGCCACCAAGTCGCAGGACGCCAACCACATGGCCACCATCGTGGCCACCGGTGAGCTGCCGGACGCCTTCTTCGTCTTTGGCGCCAAGAACACCGACATGCTGGAGGATCCCACCGTCTGCTATCCCTGGGATGAGCTGATCGCCGAATATGCCCCTGAGTTCATGGATCAGATCGACCCCAGCGAAGTGCAGCTGGCCACCAAGGCTGACGGCCACTTCTACACGCTCTACACCCATGTGCGCAACCAGGCCTACTGGGATGACCCCACGCAGGGTGTCAGCTATGGCCAGAGCGTGATCGCCTTCCGCGATGACATCATGGCGGAGCTGGGCAATCCTGAGATCAAGGATGTGGAGGACTTCTACAAGGTCCTCACCCAGGTCAAAGAAAAGTATCCGGACATGATCCCCTACCTGCAGCAGCAGACCAACGCCGATTCCCTGGCCTACAGCTTTGGCATTGACTTTGAGGGCACCAAGGGCATGGCCACCATCGTGGATGACCAAGCCATCTACACCTACTCTGACAAGGAGCCCATCACCGACTACCTGACCTTCGCCAACCAGCTGATGCGCGAGGGCCTGATGAGCCAGGAAGCGCTGACCTATGACTTTGAGAAGACAAAGGCTGCCATCCTGGGCGGCGATGTCTTCGCCTTTGCGGGCCAGGCCTATGATGTGGATCAGATTAATGTGGCGCTTAATGAAATGAACGACCAGCGCTACTATACCGCAGCCCGCGCCCAGATGACCGTGGGCGGCGAGCAGCGCACCGATCTGACCTATGCCAGCGGCGGCTTTGCCGGCTTCTACATCACGCGCGCGGCCAAGGATCCCGGCCGCCTGATCCGCCTGATGCAGTACATGAAGAGCCCCTATGGCGACAAGCTGACCCAGTGGGGCGTCGAGGGCCTGGACTACGAGCTCAAGGACGGCTTCCCCATCCAGAATGAGACCTACACCTGGAAGGAGCGCGGCGACAACGTGTGGTACTTCCAGGCCTCCTTCGCGGTGGAGAACCAGAAGGCGCTGGCCAAGGCCGCCATCGACCCCAAGTACGGCCAGATCGCCCACCTGGTCACCGACTACAAGCCCTACTGGCATTATGACCCCATCCTGGCCTTGATCGGCAATGCCCAGGCCAACACCAAGGAAGGCGACATCAAGACGGTGATCGACCGCGTCAAGACCGACGGCTTCATGGCCGCCATCATGGCGCCCACGGCCGAGGCCTGCGCAGAGGCCATCGCCAGCTACTTCAAGGCTCTGGACGACGCGGGCCTGGCTGACTACAACAAGTTCATCAACGACCAGTATCAGGCCGTCAAGGCCAAGTAATCCCGCGCGAGGGCAGGCCGAGCGATCGGCCTGCCCTCGCTTGCATTTGGAGGATCCTGTGACAGAGCTCAGGCTACCGGGCCACAAGGTTCGTTTTTCCAGGGGTCTTAAGCGGTTCAGGGCGCAGGGCTTCCTGCAGCTGTTCGCGCTGGCGGGCCTTTTGTACATGGTGGTGTTCAATTACCTGCCCATGTTCGGCCTGCAGATCGCCTTTAAGAACTATAAGCCCAACATGGGGATACCCGGCTTTTTTACGGCGCCGCTGGCGGACGACAATGGGCTGTATCACTTCATCACTTTTTTCCGCGATCCCAACTTTGGCACCGTGATGCGCAACACCATCATGCTCAGCCTGCTGAAGCTGGCCTTTTCCTTTCCGGTGCCCATACTCTTTGCCCTGGCGCTCAACGAGATGCGCGGCACCCGGGCCAAGCGCATCGTGCAGACGGTCAGCTATCTGCCCCACTTTATCAGCTGGGTGATCGTCTACGGCCTGGTCTTCACCTTCCTCAACACCTCAAACGGCCTGGTCAACGAGGTCTTGACCCGCCTGGGCCGCAGCAAGGTGGAGTTTTTGACATCGCAGGGCACCTATTGGCCCATGGCCATCCTGACGGATATCTGGAAGGAAATGGGCTGGTGGTCGATCATCTTCCTGGCCGCCATCACCGGCATCGACCCGGCGCAGTATGAGAGCGCGAAGGTGGACGGCGCCAGCCGCATGCAGTCGATGTGGCATATCACGCTGCCCAGCATCCGCGCCACCATCATCATCGTGCTGATATTGTCGGT
Organism: uncultured Clostridia bacterium; assembly: GCA_934615145.1. GTDB lineage: Bacteria > Bacillota > Clostridia > Christensenellales > Aristaeellaceae > UBA1038. Next base: position 2,823 of record CAKTTM010000056.1, read on the forward strand.
GGGCTCGCTGATGTCCGGCGGCATGGGCGGCAGCAACTTTGACCAGTCCTACCTGTTTGGTAATGCCATCAACTATCAGCGCTCTGCCACGCTGCCTTACTATATCTACGAGATGGGCCTGGCCAACTTCCGCTTCAGCTACGCCACCGCGGTGGGGCTGTTCCAGTCGGTGATCTCATTGGTGCTGGTGCTCAGCAGCAACCTGATCAGCAAGCGGATGACCGGGACCAGCTTCTTTTAAGGAGGGCGGCAGTGCAGCAACAAATTAGAAAACAAAGCTTTCATATCCGGCGCACGACGGAGGACAAGGTGATCAGCCTGGTGGTGGGCCTGATCATGATATTCGTCTTCCTGGTCACCCTCTATCCCTTCTGGTACGCGCTGGTGCTCAGCTTCAACGATGGCAAGGACGCGCTGAGGGGCGGCATCTTCTTCTTCCCCAGAAAGCTGACGCTGGACAACTATAACGCGGTGCTGGGCATCGACTACATCCGCTCCGCCTTTGTGGTGACCACGGCGCGCACGCTGATCGGCACGGTGGCGGCGGTGCTGTTCACCGGGCTGTTTGCCTATGCCTGCTCGCACAGCCGGCTGATGTTCCGCAAGTTTTACATCACCGCCATGATCATCATCATGTACTTCTCCGGCGGCCTGGTGCCCTACTATATGCTGCTGCGCAGCCTGCGCCTGATGAACAGCTTCTGGGTCTACATCATCCCCAATCTGTTCTCGGCCTTCAACGCGGTGCTGATGATGAACTATTTCCGCGAGATACCCGACTCCATGGCGGAGGCGGCGCGCATTGACGGCGCCAATGACCTGCGGATATTCTTCCGCATCATCCTGCCGCTGTCGCTGCCGCTGTTTGCTACCATGGCCTTGTATTCGGGTGTCTGGCACTGGAACGCCTGGTCGGACGCCGCCTTCTTTGTCACCGACAAGAAGCTAAAGACGCTGGGCTATGTGATGATCTCACTGATCAATCAGACCGAATCGGCGGCGCAAACCGTCTATGGCCGCATCAACGCGGCGGAGGTGAGCTATACCTCGCTGACGCTGCGGCCCGCCGCCATGGTCATCTGCGTGGTGCCCATCGTGGTGGTTTATCCATTCCTGCAGAAATACTTCGTGAAGGGCGTCATGCTCGGATCGATCAAAGGTTAAGGGAGGACAAGAAAAAATTGTCTGAGAGGAAACAAAGGACTCTGATGGCGGTGGGCGCCCACACCGGCGACGCCCAGCTGACCTGCGGCATGCTGCTGGCCAAGCAGGCCATGCTGGGGGACAAGGTGATCCTGGTGGATCTGACGGCCGGTGAGCGCGGCGCGCCGCCCAATGTGGAGGTCAGTGAATTCAGAAAGCGCAATGTGGACTCTGCCCAGCGCTTTGCCAAGGCCATCGGCGGCGAGAGCATCGTCTTTGATGTGCCCGACGGCGAGCTCTACGCCGGCCAGGAGATCGAGCTGCAGCTGGCGCAGATCATGCGCGAGCACAAGGTGGACGGCGTGCTCTACCACTGGCAAAACAGCCTGCATAAGGACCATGTGCAGGCCCACCTGATCGCCCAGCGCGCCTGCTTCTTCGCGGCGCTGCCCACCTACCCGCACGAGCTGCCGCCCGCCCCCATCCGCAACATGATGTGCGCGGAGAACTGGGAGGACGAGGAGGATTTCAAGCCTTACTTCTACTTTGACGTCAGCGAGGCCTTCCCCAAGTGGAAGGAGGCCATCAAGATGCTGTGGCTGGCGGAGAACTCGCTAAGCTTCAAGTACCTGCGCTACTATGAGGCCCTGGCCATCACACGCGGCGCCAGGATCAAGGCGGACTACGCCACCTGCTTTGGCATCGCGGACTATGCCAAGCGCCAGGTGATCCAAAGCCTGTAGAACACCATGAGGCTGCCGAACCGGCAGCCTTTTTGATTAACACAAACAGATGTGACAAAATAGTCGATGATATGATATACTCTGAGATGTAGAAGTAAACAACTCCTGGTATCCTGCGCGGCGATAGTCTGCGCTTGCATCACAACGAAGGAGGACATACCATGAAGAAGACCTTGGCCCTCTTCCTGGCAGCTATCATGCTGCTGGGGCTCGCTTCCTTCAGCGCGGCCGCTGAACAACCTTTGGAAATTTCCCTGTACTACGCCGACAACCCCACCCTGCCCTTCAGGCAAGACTGGCCAACGATTGTGGAAGCCGAGAAAAAGTTCAATGTCAAACTGACCTTTGAGCCTATCCCCGCTCAGGACTATCCCACCAAGACAGGCCTGGTGCTGTCAACGGGTGAGAACGCGCCAGATGTCATTCTCTACTTGGCCACCAACGCCTCCAACTCTGCCTATGCGCTAAACGGCGCGATCGTGCCGATCTCTGATTATGCAGAGTGGACCCCCAATTTCTGGGCCCGCGTGAAAGAAATGGGCTTGGAAGAAGATGTCGAGATGCGCAGAATCTCGGATGGCAAGCTGTACTATCTGCCTGCACTGTATGATAAGCCCTTCTACGACGGCGGGCTCATCATGCGCGAAGACTATCTGAAGGCCAAGGGCTTTGAAGCGCCCAAGAGCTATGATGATCTGTATACCATCCTCAAGGCCTACAAGGAAGAAAATCCGGACTCCTATCCGCTGACTTCCATCGTTGCTCTTCGTGTGCTCCAGCGCATGGTGATGCCGTCTTTCGGTATCTCGGTGGGCCGCAATGCCTCCACCGGTACCGGGGTGCTCAGTTGGGATTATGACAAGAAGGAATACTTTGCCGGTGCGATCTCCCCCGAGTACAAGGAATACATCAGCTACATGGCCAAGCTGCACAAGGAAGGCCTGCTGGATCCGGAGCTTGAGCAGGACTATGCCTTGACAGCTAAGAAACTGGCGACAGGCGCTGCCATTGCCACCTATGGTTACTACGACCAGATTGGCGGATGGGAGCAGGCAAGCGAGATTGAAGGCTTCAAGCTCAACATGTATCCTCCGCTGGTGGGGCCCGGTGGCGCCCATCACCAACCCAAGAGCAAGACCGGCGTGGGCCCGATGTTCCCCATTGGTACCAGTAAGAAGGCCAACTTCGAGCAGATCGTTCGCAAGGTCGACGAGATCTTCTTCTCCGAGGAAGGTGCTAAGCTGTGGTGTCTGGGGGTTGAGGGTGACAGCTACACCATGGATGGCGACAAGGTGGTCTTCAATGACACCATCATGAAGTCGGCAGACGGCGTGTACAAGTACATGCAGAATGCCTATGGCGCTGGCTGTGATCCCATCCAGCTGGTCTGGTACCTGGAGCGCGAGCTGAACAAGTACGATGAGAACTATGCACGCATCAATGCCGAAGTGGCTGCGATGGATGACGCGATACAGGCGGTTATCCCGCCGCCTGTGCTTGACGCAGTAGACGCTGAAGAAGCCTCGCTGACGCAGACCGCGCTGCTGGATGCATTCAATGTCTGGGATGATGACTTCCGCACCGGCAAAAAGTCTGTCGAGACTGACTGGGATGCCTATGTGCAGGAGCTACAGGACAAGGGCATTGAGGGCTTCCTCAAACTGTACAACGACAACAAGAAACTGTAAGGATGTCGCGCCCGCCCCGGCCAGCGCCGGGGCGGGTCCTATTAATAGGGGAGGACGCATGCAGACGCCTGTTATCAAGAAGGGTGATCCACCGCTGAGGCGCTATCTGGCTAACAATTGGCAGCTTTATGTCATGCTGTTGGTGCCGCTTTGTTTTTTCCTGCTGTTCAAGTATGTACCAATGTTTGGCAACATACTGGCCTTCCGTCGCTTTAAGCCCCTGACTGGGCCATTTGGCGTCTCGTGGGAAGGTCTGCGTTATTTCAGGCAGTTTCTGACTAAAGCGGATTTCTGGCGAGCCTTTCAGAACACCCTGACGCTGGCGTTGCTCAACCTGGTGATCAATTTCCCCATCCCCATCCTGTTTGCCATTCTGCTCAATGAGTTGCGCAGCCTGCGCTTCAAGAAGCTGGTGCAGACTGTCAGCTACATGCCGCGCTTTGTATCGACTGTGGTCGTTATCTCAATACTCAACGAGTTGCTTTCGCCCTCCTCAGGTGCGCTGAATAGGCTCATCCAAGAGCTGACTGGGGCACCGCCGGTCTACTACCTCAATGAGGCAGCCTATTTCAGGCCACTGTATATCCTCACGGACATGTGGCAGTTCATGGGCTGGTCGGCCATCATTTATTTAGCGGCCATCACCGGCATCAGTGCAGATCTGTTTGAAGCAGCCCGGATTGATGGTGCCAGCCGTGGCCAGCTCATCCGCTATGTGACTTTGCCCAGCATTCTACCTACCATCTCCATCATGTTCATACTGCGCATCGGTCACCTGCTGTCGGTGGGCTTTGAGAAGATATTGCTGATGTATATGCCGGCCAACTCGGCGGTGTCGGATGTCATCGACACCTATGTCTATCGCATGTCCATTGCGGCCTCAGCCCCCCAGTACAGCTACGCCACCGCCATTGGGCTTTTCAGTGGCGTAGTGGGCCTGGTGCTTGTGACTGGTTCCAACTGGCTCAGCCGCGCAACGACGGGCGAGAGCATCTATTAGGAGGCGGTGTATGAATAAGAAGCATCGCATCAAGGATCGCAGCCCGCTGTTGGATATTTTCCTGTACGCAGTGATGATTTTTGTGTTGCTGGTCTGCGTGTTACCCTTCCTGTACATTATTGCCATGTCCTTTTCTTCTGCCAAAGCCATTCTCAACAATAAGGTCTCTCTTTGGCCAGTGGAACCTACCCTCAAGGCTTATGAGCAGGTCTTCGCCTACCCCAACTTCTATCGCGCCTATCAGAATACACTCATCTATACCTTCTTTGGCACATTGATATCGCTGACAACCATGGTGGTCTTTGCCTATCCGCTGAGTAAGCCCCGCCTCAAGGGGCAAAGCATCGTGATGAAGCTGGTGGTCTTCTCCATGTTCTTTGGTGGCGGTCTGGTGCCCAATTATCTGCTGATCTCCACATTACGGCTTACAGGCACTGTATTTGCGATGCTTCTGCCCTTTGCTATCAATCAGTTCAATCTCATCATACTGATCAATTTCATCAAGACAATACCAGAAGAGTTGGAGGAGGCCGCACGCATTGACGGCCTGAACTACTTTGGTATCCTGGTGCGCATCATTGTGCCACTGCTGACGGCGGCATTGGCCACTGTCGGCCTCTATACGGCAGTTTTTTTCTGGAATGACTGGTTCTATTCCCTGATCTACTTGCGCAGCCATCAGTACCCGGTCATGCTACTGCTGCGCAACATCGTCAATGGCACCACCATGGTGGGCGAGGCGGGAGGCGTTGGCAAGGAAGCCTCGGTAGCCATTGCAATCAAGTCTGCCGTCATCATCACCAGCACGCTGCCCATCATACTGCTCTACCCCTTCTTGCAGAAGTACTTTGTCAAGGGCATGCTGGTGGGCGCGGTCAAGGGATAAAGAAATAGACCGGCGAAGCGGTCTTTCAGCCCATCGAAAAACTGCGGTTTTTCGATGGTTAGGCTCTCGGCCCTCCGCCTGTCGCTTCGCTCGCGGGCGGCGGAGGGCGTGGAAATCCTTGCTACGCAAGGCCTCCGCGTCGCCGTACACGCCGCCGACGCGGATTATTGGTCAGAGGGCTGCGGCCCTCCGATCCTCCCAGGGGTTTGTTGATGCTCTGTGCGGCCCCAGTCGGGGTCGCTGCTTTATGTCAGGTATGTCTCCCGCGCCAGATCCGCCGCGCCCCAGGCAGCGTCCTGCAGCGGGGCGGTGATCTGAAGCGCCGGGTAGCGCTGGGTCAGCAGGGCGGTCAAGGCCTCTCTGAGCGCGAGGGTATTGCTGATGACGCCGCCCATCAGGGCCAGGCGCTCACCCTTCAAGTCCAACTTATCGATCACCGCGGCGCAGACAGCGGCCAGTTCTCTGGCGGAGCTGCTGACGATGTCAAGCGCTGCCTGGTCGCCCTGTTGGGCGGCGGGCTGCAGCAGCGGCGCCAGGCCGGCGATGTTGCCCTTGCCGCTGACCGGTTCATAGGCCGCGCGGATCAGATCTCGCGGCGTCTGCGCGCCGTAGTGCTGGTACACCGCCTGCGTGAGGCTGGTAGGGCCGATGCGACCGTCCTCGGCGCGCAGTACTGCCTTTAAGATGTCCCGCCCCAGCGCGTAGCCGCCGCCCTCGTCGTCGAGCAGATAGCCCCAGCCGCCGGCGCGCGCGGTGCTGCCGTCCTGCCCGCGGCCAAAGCAGATGGAGCCGGTGCCGGCGATCAGCACAGCGCCCACGCCGCCCACCGCGCCCTGCAGCGCCGCCTCATGATCGCCCTTAAGGTCAAAGGGCCCGGCATAGCCGCCTGCCCGCAGGCCGGCCTGCACGATGTCATAGCAGTCCGGATTGCTGATGCCGGCGGTGGCGATGGTCAGCCCCGCGATTTCATGCCCCTGCGCCTCCAGGGCGCTCAGGCGCGCCGCGGCATCGGCCAGCGTGCGGCCGATGGCCTCACGGTCCATGCCATTGATGTTGAGCTGGCCAAAGCTGTCCCGGCAGAGCACCTGGCCCTGCGCATC
>CAKTTM010000057.1 GCA_934615145.1 uncultured Clostridia bacterium
TGGGTGCCGTCCGCGCCCAGCAGGGATTGCAGCTCCGCGCCCAGTGTCTCCACCTGGACGGTGAGCAGCTCGTTGTTCAGTGTGATCAGCATAGGCTTTCCTCTCCGATATTGCTTTTATTGTGACAGGCGGCTCAGCGCCTGCGCAGTGTCTTGAGCAGCGCCTTGCGCTCCTCACTGATCTGGCGGCTCTCCACCGCCTTCTGGATGGCCTTGTTGTGGACGAACTTGTCAAGCCCGCCGCTTTCTATCAAGGGCAGCGTCAGCTCATACTGATCGACCAGCGCCATGCTCAGGTACCAGGCGATGGCCATGTTGATATAGTACTCCTCCCGCCGGATGCCGGCCACCAGCGCCAGCATCGGGGGCTGAAAGTGCGTATCCAAAAAGCGGCCCATCAGGCTGACCACGCCAAAGCGCACATGATATTCCCTGCCGCCGGCGATCCAGCGCTGTATCTGCTGCCAGGTCTGCTCCGGCCGCTTGAGCAGCGCCTTGGGGAAGAGCGTGTCGCAGGTGGCCCAGTTATCCACATGGGGCAGGAAGGCCTCCACTCGCCACAGCGCCTCGTCATAGTCTTTGATAAGGCTTATAAGGGCTGCGTGCAGCTGATCCTCCTCATAATAGTGATGCGGCAGCACATCCAGAAAGGCCGAGCGCTGGTCATTGGGCAGCGTCTTCATGATGGCCTTCATCGCCGGCGTGCGCAGGCCGATGATGCGCTCCTTGTCCATGGTGGGGATCAGCCTGCTGATGAAGTCACGGTAGCCCAGGTCCTGCTGGGCGAAAAACTGCTCCCTGAGGTGCTGTACGATCTCAGGCATGGCCTTCCTCCTCTGTGCGTTTCAGCAGGCGCAGCGCCTCCGCCCTGGCCGCGCGCATGGCGGTGGGCAGCGGCAGCGCCTCCAACTCCTGCGCCGTCACCCACTCCCCCACAGGCAGCGGCTCTGTGAGCTGCGCGTGATAGAGCCGCATCTGCCAGACGCGGTGGGTGAAGACATGCTTGGCCTCGCCCAAGGGCACAAGTATCTGGGCCGGTATGCCCAGCGCGCGCGCGGCCTCTGCCGCCTCGCCCTCATGCAGATGGAAGACATAGAGCCCCTGCAGCAGCCGCTCTTGTCTGCGGGTGACCATCACGCGCTTGCCAGCCGTCAGGATAAGCACCGCCATGTCGATGATTTTAGGTGGTCTCTTTTGCGGCAGCACCGGCAGGCGCTCGGGCTCGCCCAGCTGCCAGGCCAGGCAGTCCTCGCTCAAGGGGCAGCGCTCGCAGTCCGGCGTGCCGGGCAGGCAGATGGTGGCGCCGATGTCCATCAGCGCCTGGTTCATGTCCCCGGCGCGTTTGGCTGGCATCAGGCCCCGGCCCAAGGCATAGAGGCTGCGGCGCACCGAGAGGATGGTGACATCCTCTGCCACATCGTAGAGCCGGCTGATCACCCTGGTCAGGTTGCCATCGATGGCGGGTACCGGCTCATCATAGGCGATGCTGGCGATGGCGGCCGCCGTGTAGGGGCCGATGCCGGGCAGCTTTTCAAGGGCCGCGGCGCTCATCGGAAAGACGCCGCCCATCTCCTGCGCCACCTGCTTGGCCGTCTTGTGCAGATTGCGGGCGCGGCTGTAGTAGCCCAGGCCCTCCCAGGCCTTGAGCACCTGCTGCTCCTGCGCCTCAGCCAGAGCCTGCACATCGGGGAAGAGCCGCAAAAAGCGCTCATAGTAGCCGGCCACCGTGCCTGTCTGCGTCTGCTGCAGCATGATCTCGCTCACCCACACTCGGTAGGGGTCCTTGGTGCCCCGAAAGGGCAGGCTGCGCCCCTGCGCGTCATACCAGTCAAGCAGGCGGCCGATCAGCCGCGTTTCCTTCGTCGTCATGAGGGTAGTATAGCACAGGGCGGCCTCATCTTCATGCCGCAAATTATTTGCGAAAAGGGCTTGCCAAAGCGGCCGATATGGGGTATAGTGAGCATGATGTTTAGCACTCATCGTCATCGAGTGCTAACAAAGAAGAGGGATCAAGCACAGGAGGAAGAGAAATGCAAGTCAAGCCTTTGGGTGACCGCGTGGTCATCAAGAATGTTGAGATGGAAGAGACCACCAAGTCCGGCATCATACTGACGGGCGCCGCCAAGGAAAAGCCGCAGATGGCGGAAGTTCTGGCCGTTGGCCCCGGTGGCAATGTGGATGGCAAGGAGATCGTCATGCAGGTGAAGGTCGGCCAGAAGGTCATCTATTCCAAGTACGCCGGCACCGAAGTGAAGCTGGACGACCAGGAGCTGATCATCGTCCGTCAGAACGATATCCTGGCCGTGGTCGAATAATAGACTGTTTGAAGGGAGAATAAGCAGATGGCAAAGCAACTGAAATTCGGCGACGACGCTCGCCACGCACTGGTCAAGGGCCTGGACACCCTGGCCGATACCGTCAAGATCACCCTGGGGCCCAAGGGCCGCAATGTGGTGCTGGACAAGAAGTATGGTTCGCCCACCATCACCAATGACGGCGTCACCATCGCCAAGGAGATCGAGCTGGAGGATGCCTTTGAGAACATGGGCGCCCAGCTGATCAAGGAAGTGGCCACCAAGACCAACGATGTGGCCGGCGACGGCACCACCACCGCCACCCTGCTGGCCCAGGCCATCGTGCGCGAAGGCATGAAGAACCTGGCCGCCGGCGCCAACCCCATGGTCTTAAAGCGCGGCATCGAGGCCGCCACCAACGCCGCCGTCGACGCCCTGAAGGAGATTTCCAGCCCCATCTCCGGCAAGAACGCCATCGCGCAGGTGGCCTCCATCTCCGCCGGTGACGAGGACGTGGGCAAGCTGATTTCCGACGCCATGTCCATCGTGGGCAACGATGGCGTCATTACCGTTGAAGAGAGCAAGACCATGAAGACGGAGCTGAGCACCGTTGAGGGCATGCAGTTTGACCGCGGCTATGCCTCAGCCTACATGGTCACCGACTCCGAGAAGATGGAAGCGGTGCTGGACAACCCCATGATACTGATTACCGACAAGAAGATCAGCAACATCCAGGAGATCCTGCCCGTGCTTGAGCAGGTGGTGCAGCTGGGCAAAAAGCTGCTCATCATCGCTGAAGACGTCGAGGGCGAGGCCCTGGCGACCCTGGTCGTCAACAAGCTGCGCGGCACCTTCACCTGTGTCGCCGTCAAGGCCCCCGGCTTTGGTGACCGCCGCAAGGACATGCTGCGCGACATCGCCATCCTTACCGGCGGCCAGGTCATCAGCGAGGAGCTGGGCCTGGACCTGAAGGAGACCAAGCTTGACATGCTGGGCGAGGCCCGCACCGTGCGCGTTGACAAGGAGAACACTCTGATCGTCGAAGGCGCCGGCACCAAGGAAGAGATCCAGGCCCGCATCAGCCAGATCAAGGCCCAGATCGTGGAGACCACCAGCGACTACGACAAGGAGAAGCTGCAGGAGCGCCTGGCCAAGCTCGCCGGCGGTGTGGCCGTCATCCAGGTCGGCGCCGCTACCGAGGTCGAGATGAAGGAGCGCAAGATGCGCATCGAGGACGCCCTGGCCGCCACCCGCGCAGCCGTGGAAGAGGGCATCGTGCCCGGCGGCGGCGTGGCCCTGCTCAACGCCACCCAGAAGGTCAAGGCCCTGCTGGACCAGCATGAGGGCGACACCCGCACTGGTGTGAGCATCGTGCTGCGCGCCATGGAGGAGCCCGTGCGCCAGATCGCTGCCAACGGCGGCATCGAGGGCAGCATCATCATCGACACCATCGGCCGCAGCGGCAAGACCGGCTATGGCTACGATGTCATGAAGGGCGATTATGTGGACATGATCGACCGGGGCATCATCGACCCGACCAAGGTTGCCCGCAGCGCGCTGCAGAACGCCGCCAGCGTGGCCGCCATGCTGCTGACCACCGAGAGCCTGATCACCGATATCCCCGCGCCCGAACCGGCGATGCCGGCAGGCGGCGGCGGTGGGATGGGCGGCATGTACTACGGGCTAACGCCCTTCCGTCAGGAAGCTGAGGCTTCCTGACGGATAGAGAGGGCCTCCGTCAAAGGCATTGCCTTTGACGGGGGCCTTTTGCCTGTCGCTTCGCTCCGGCCGGCAAAAGGCCGTGGTTAGTCCTGCTGACGCAGGACTTGCCGGCCCACCGCGCATGTCGCTGGGCCGAATCATTGCTCAGAGGGCTGCGGCCCTCCGAACCTCCCGGGGCTCGAGGATTGTGAGTATTGCGGCGCTCGTCAGGGCGCCGCTGTTTTATTGTCAAAGATGAGAGAAATCCTGTCTCACTTCTAACCTGTCCTTCATCTTTCTCGCCTGCGGTCTTCATCTTGCCCGCTTATGATGAGGCTGTCACAGGGAAGAGGACTAAGACGAGGAGGATACAAAGATGGATCATCTGGACATGACGGAGCAGCTGAGGAAAAAGGCCAAGGTCAGCTATGAGGAGGCGCGTGACGCGCTGGAAGCGAGCAACTGGGACATGCTGGAGGCCATGGTGCATCTGGAGCAGCAAGGCAAGATTAAGGAATTGTTGGAGGAGGAAAAGCCCATGGACAAGGCACAGGCGACCAAGGAAGAGCGCACCCGCAGCGCCAGCGAAGGCTTTGAGAAAGCGGGCAGCTTCATCAGCCGCCTGGTGGAGAAGGGCAATCGCAACCGCCTGGAGGTCAGGCGCGATGACAGGCTGCTGTTCAGCATGCCGCTGACGGTGCTGGTGCTGGTGGGCCTGCTGATGTTCTGGCTGATATGGCCTGGCATGCTGATCGGCTGGGTCTTTGGCTGGCGCTACAGCTTCCAGGGCCCGGACATGCGCAGCAGCAAGGAGTACCAGCCCACGGCCTCAGGCGAAGTACACTGAGGACATGGCCTCAAACATTCAGGGCCGCCGGTGATCCCGGCGGCCCTCAGCCCATCGAAAAACTGCGGTTTTTCGATGGTTAGGCTCTCGGCCCTCCGCCTGTCGCTTCACTCCCGGGCGGCGGAGGGCGTGGAAATCCTTGCTACGCAAGGCCTGCCGCGTCGCCGTACACGCCGCCGACGCGGATTATTGGTCAGAGGGCTGCGGCCCTCCGAACCTCCCAGGGGTTTGTTGATGCTCTGAGGCTCCTCCAGCTTTTGCCGGAGGAGCCTTTTTGAGAGGAGGCTATTAAGCCTTACTTGCCCTCTTCGAAGCGCCGGGCGACCTCGTCCCAGTTGACGGTGTGCCACCAGTTCTTCAGGTAGTCGGGCCTGCGGTTCTGGTACTTCAGGTAGTAAGCGTGCTCCCAGACATCAGCGCCCATCAGGGGGAACTTGCCGTGTGTCAGCGGGCTGTCCTGGTTGGGGGTCTTTTCCACGGCCAGCTTGTTGCCGTCCTTGACCAGCCAGGCCCAGCCGGAGCCAAACTGTGTCTTGCCAGCGTTCTCAAAGTCCTCCTGGAACTTTTCAAAGCTGCCAAAGTCCTTCTCGATCTGCTCGAGCAGCTTGCCCTCGGGCTTGCCCTTGCCATTTGGCCCCATGATCTGCCAGAACAGCGTGTGGTTGTAGTGTCCGCCGCCGTTGTTGCGCACGGCTGCCTTGATGTCGGCGGGGATCTCCTCCAGCTTCTGGATGATCTCCTCGATCGTCCAGTCCGCGTACTTGGTGCCCTCCACGGCCTTGTTCAGATTATCTACATAGGCCTGGTGGTGCTTGCCGTGGTGGATCTTCATCGTCTCTTCATCGATGTATGGCTCAAGCGCGTTGTTCGCGTAGGGTAATGATGGTAGTCTAAAACTCATGTTCATAACCTCCTTGGTTGGTGTACTATGAGTTTACCCCATTTCAGTTAGCATAGACAAACTTGTTGAGTCTGTCAGCGCATCCCTGCTATTTGCCGTCGAATAGGCCCTTGACCTTGTCGACCAGGCCGCCCGCGGCCTCGCCGATCGTTTCACCGATGTCGCCCAGGCGGTCCATGGCGCCGTTCAGCGCGGCCTTCACCTGCTCATCGGGCAAATCTACATTGAGCACCTATTCGGCCGTCTTCACGGGCGCCTTGATAAAGCGCTGCAGCAGCCCCTTGTCGCTCTTGATGGCTTCCACGATCTTGTTTTCCAGTTCCTTGATTTCCATGATCTTGCTCCCTTCTTATTCCATCTTTTCTTGATAGACAAACCAGCCCTGCCCGTCGCTGAGCAGCGTGATGCCGCCCAGGGGCAGGTAGTAGCGGGGCCGCTTGAGCCGCCCCAGCTGCCCCTCCGAGCGGGCGGAGGCGCCGCGCGAGCCGGTGGTGATGAACAGCTCCGCATCCACCGCGCCCAGGAAATCCGCCCGTATGTTGTCATAGCCATGGTGGGGCGTCTTCATGATGTCGGCCTTGAGCTCATCGCCGTACTGGCGCACCATCTCCGCCTGGGTGAGGCCTGTGATGTCGGCGGTCAGCAGGATGCTGGCCTGGCCGAAAGTCAAATGGATCATCATGGACTTGGCATTGCGCACCATGCCGGCGTAGCCCCGCTCGTCGCGCAGAAAGCGCAGCTGTGCCTGTCCCATGCTCATGCTGTCGCCGCTGGAGACAGGTATCAGCGGCACGCCGGCCTCGTCCATGGCGGCCAGCAGCTCCAGCTGCTCTGCTTGCTTGTAGTCGCGGCCAAAGGGGCTCAGCAGCGCCTGGGGCCTAAAGCCCGCCTTGAACAGAGCGATTTGCCCCTGCATGTGGTCATCATGCGGGTGCGAGTTAAAGAAGTAGTCGATGTGCGCTATGCCCTCACTGGCCAGAAAGCGCTTGAGCGCGGGGGCGCGGGGCGCGTCGCCGCCGTCGACCAGCATGCTACGGCCGCCTGTGCGTATCAGGATGGCGTCGCCGATGCCGATATCCACAAAATCAATGCGCAGCAGCTCTGCTCTTGCCTCAAAGGGCGGCGCGTCCAGGCGCTCCACCGCCTCATAGGGCGCCAGGCTCTGCCCCGGCCGGTGCCAGATGGGCACCTGGGAAGTGGCCAGCCCACTGAAGGGCAGACACAAAAGCGCGCAGAGCAAGAGCCCCGCGCGCTTCAAAAGGGTCATGATTGCCAGCCCCGGGTGGTTTGGAGGGCCAAAGCCCCCCAAGTGTGATCCGCGCCGGCGGCGTGTACGGCGGCGCGGCCAGTCCTGGAGTTCCCCTGGTCTCCGCCGCCTGGTGACGGAGCCTGCCGCGCCCAGTGGGCGAGGTAGGCAGGCGGAGAAATCAGGCGAAACGAGCCAACCAAGCGCGCTCCGCCGCGCGAAGGGGGGCGACGATTGAGCTTGCGGATGGCGCAGCGATAGGCGGACGGCCGGAGCCCCTCCCATCAGAAAACATCGTTTTCTGATGGACGCGTCAGCGCTACAGCGCATTGACCATGTTGTACATCCGGCGGTTGAAGGTGGTGCGCATCTGCAGCGCCGACTCGATGTCCATGTGGAATACCTTGCCGTTGTGCACCCCCACCACGCGGTTGCTTTCGCCGTGCTTGATCAGGTTGACCGCCACCACCCCCGCCTCAAAGGCAAAGGCGGCGTCGCGCGCCGTGGGCTGGTGGCCGCGCTGGGTATAGCCCACCACGGTGGTGCGCACCTCCACATCCTGGCACTTGCGCTCCAGCACGCGGCTTAGGAAATGCGAATCCATCTGCTGGCCGGGCAGCGCCTTGTTGTTGTCAAACTGGCTCAGATAGCCGTAGACATCAAAGGGCGCCATGGTCTTATAGGCGCCTTCGGCCACCACGATGGTGGCCCGGCGGTTGCCACGGCTGACCAGGGCGTCCAGGCGGCGGGCGATGTCGTCCACATCCCAGCCCCTGATCTCCGGCACGATGACGATCTCGCTGCCGGTGGACTGCGCGGTGCTAAGCGCGATGTCGCCGCAGTTGCGGCCCATGACCTCCACCACCGCCGCGCGGTCGTGGCTGCGCGATGTGGCGCGGATGGCGCGCACGGCCTCCACGCAGACATTGACCGCGGTATCATAGCCCAGGCTCATCTCGCTGTAGCCCAGGTCGTTATCAATGGTGCCGGGGATGCCGACGGTGGGGATGCCTTTGTTGGCCAGGGCCCTTGCCCCCTGGAAGGAGCCATCGCCGCCGATGACCACCAGGCCCTGCACATCCAGCTCGCGCAGCAGCTTGGCACCCTTCTCCTGGTACTCGTCCAGCACGAACTCCTTGCAGCGCGCGGTGCGCAGATAGGTGCCCGGCAGGTCGGCGATGTCGAGTATCTGATCCAGGCTCAGGTGGACGATGTCGTCCTCCAGCCGGGCCGATTTGCCGATCAGGCCGTTGAAGCCCCGCTTGATGCCAATCAGGTTCATGCCCATCAGGTTGGCGCTGCGGGCCACCGACATCACCGCCGCGTTCATGCCTGGGCTATCGCCGCCGCTGGTCAATACCGCAATGTTTGGCATCTGTCGTCCTCCCTCTTCGCGTGGCGGCGCCCTCACAGGCCACATCCCGCCAAGGTGCATTATAGCACTTTCGCCCTGCCTTGCCAACGAAAACACCCTGCCAGACGGGCTGACAGGGTGTAACAAGTGGCAGAATCTGTTTACTGCTTGCCGCGCATCTTGGGCGCCATGGGGGCGCGCAGGCGATGGGCCGAGGGCATATCATGCCCCAGCAGCGGCTGCAGGTAGTACTTGAAGGCGTCGGTGACATTGTTGCCGGCCAGGTTGATGAACTCATCGGGCATCAGCTTGGTCTTGGCGGCGATGTCGGCCAGGTCGCGGATCTGGTAGTCCACCGAGTAGTAGCCGGTGCGGTTGACGGTGATGGAGCCGTCGATGTTGTGCCAGATGGCAAACTGCGCCGCCTTCTCACCGACCTCGCGGGCCTCGTGCTGGTCCACCTCGCTCACACAGCCCAGGAAGCTGCGCTGGATATAGCCCAGGGTATCGCTGCGCACGCGGCTGATGCCCAGATGCGCCTTGACCAGCTTGCTCAGCTCCTCGCCCAGGGCGCCGGTGCCCGACAGCTGCACATTGCCGTGCGCGTCGCGGGTGGTCTCCATCAGGCGGGAGAGGATGGGCTCGCCATCTTCATCCTGTATGCCCTCGGACACCGCCACCACGCAGCGGCCCAGGCGGTCATAGACCTCCTTGACGTCGCTTAGGAACTGCTCCACCTTAAAGGGCCGCTCGGGCAGGTAGATCAGGTGGGGGCCGTCGTCGGGATACTTCTGCGCGATGCCGGCCGCCGCCGTCAGGAAGCCGGCGTGCCGGCCCATGACCACGCCGATGTGGACACCGGGCAGCGCGCGGTTGTCCAGGTTCATGCCGATGAAGGCCTGGGCCACGTACTTGGCCGCCGAGGCATAGCCAGGGGTATGGTCGTTGAACATCAGGTCGTTGTCGATGGTCTTGGGGATGTGGATGGCGCGGAACTCATAGTGGCTCTTCTCCGCCTCCTGGTTG
>CAKTTM010000058.1 GCA_934615145.1 uncultured Clostridia bacterium
CCCAAATACCAGACGCACAAGCTCTTCCACGGCTGATAATAGTTGGCTGATGATGCCTGTTATGACGCCCGCCGCAGCGCGGGCGTCATTTTTCTGGCTTGGCTGTCCATAAATCGTTGAAAAATGAACATGCTGCTGCACTTGTATTCATCCGCCGCTACGTATATAATAAATCACTGATGCCCATACGCTTGCCACGCAGTGCCGGGGCAAAGTCTAGATTAGGAAGAAGGTCATGGGATGCTGAAGTACTCGATCAAGAGGATACTGCTCGCGATCGTCACCGTTCTGATCATTGCCGCCATCACTTTTTTCGCGATGAATGCCATACCCGGCGGCCCCTTCGCCAAGGAGAAGGCGCCTGAGGCGCGCATCCAGGCGGTGCTGGAGCAGCGCTATAACCTGGACAAGCCCATCGGGCAGCAGTTCCTGCTGTATCTGGGCAACATGGCGCGGGGCGACTTTGGCATATCGCTCAAAACCGGGCGCGAGATATCGGCCACCATTTTCCAGTCCTTCTCGGTATCAGCCAGGCTGGGCGGCATGGCCATCCTGCTGGCGCTGGTGCTGGGCCTGATGCTGGGCTCGGTGGCGGCGCTGCTGCGGGGCGGCTGGGCGGACAGGACCATCATCTTCTTCACCACCCTGTTTGTCTCCGTGCCCAGCTTCATACTGGCCACGCTGCTGCTGCTGGTCTTCAGCCACTACCTGGGCTGGTTCCAGGTATGGAGTGTCAACAACCCCAACTACACCCTGCCGGTGCTGGCCCTGGCGCTGTACCCCATGGCCTATATCACCCGGCTGACCAAGTCCTCGATGCTGGATGTGCTGGGGCAGGACTATATTCGCACCGCGCGCGCCAAGGGCGTCAAGGAGCAGATGGTCATCTTCAAGCATGCTCTGCGCAACGCGCTGATACCGGTGGTGACCTATGTGGGCCCGCTGACCGCCTATATCCTCACCGGCTCGCTGGTGGTGGAGACGGTGTTCAATGTGGGCGGCCTGGGCACGCACTTTGTACAGGGCATCAACAACCGCGACTATCCCATGATCATGGGGACCACCGTTTTCCTGGCCACGCTGATGGTCACGATGACACTGCTCAGCGACCTGCTGTACAAGGCCATCGATCCCAAGATCACCTTTGACTGAGGTAGAGGAATGAGTGCATATACGCCTGACGCCAGCCCCAAGAAAAAACCGCTGAGCCTTCAGCTGGACCTGAGCGCCTTTGAGCCGGCCTCGGCCCAGGAGAAGGAACAGCACGATGTGATGCGCCAGAGCACCACCTTCTTCCGCGACGGCATGAAGCGCCTGATGAAAAACCCATTGGCGGTGCTGTCCATCGTGGTGCTGGTGCTGTTGCTGCTGGTCATCCTGATCGCGCCCATGATCGTGCCCTACGGCTATTCCGAGGTCATCCGCGTGGGCGGCGCGCGCGACCGGGGCATCACCAACCTGCGCCCGATGCAGTATTCTGTGATGGAGCAGGAGGTCATCGCCCAGGGCGGCGAGGTCTTCCCGCATCTGTTTGGCACCGATGAGCTGGGCCGTGATTACTTCATCCGCGTGGTCTTTGGCGCCAGGGTGTCGCTGGCGGTGGGCTTTTTTGCCAGCATCATCGTGCTGGTGATCGGCCTGATCTATGGCTCGGTATCGGGCTATCTGGGTGGCCGGGTGGACATGGTGATGATGCGCATCGTCGATGTCATCTACTCCCTGCCCGACACCCTGATGGTGATCCTATTGTCGGTGGTGCTGCAGCAGGTGCTGGACGACAGCCTGCAGGGCACCATCCTGGCCACCATTGGCAACAACATGATCAGCATGTTCATCGTCTTTGGCCTGCTGTACTGGGTGGGCATGGCGCGCCTGGTGCGCGGCCAGATACTGTCCATCAAGAACAATGAGTATGTGCTGGCCGCGCGCGCCCTGGGGGCCAATGCCGGGCGCATCATCCGCAAGCATATCCTGCCCAACTGCATCTCCGTCATCTTTATCGCCACCGCGCTGCAGATCCCCTCGGCCATTTTTGTGGAGAGCTTTTTGAGCTTCATTGGCCTGGGCGTGCAGGCCCCGATGCCGAGCCTGGGCTCCCTGGCCAACCTGGCCCGCGGCGGCATGCAGATTTATCCTTACAAGATGCTCTTCCCCGCGCTGGGCATCTGCCTGATCGTGCTGAGCTTTAACCTGCTGGGTGACGCGCTGCGCGATGCCTTTGACCCCAAACTGAGGAGATAATATGTCGCAAACATTGCTGCAGGTCAAGGGCCTGCATACATCCTTCCCCACCGAATCCGGTGAGGTGCGCGCCGTCAATGGCATCAACTTTAACCTGGAGCGCGGCAAGGTGCTGGGCATCGTGGGGGAGTCGGGCTCCGGCAAGTCGGTGACCGCCTACTCCATCCTGCGCATCCTGGACAACCCCGGCCGCATCACCCAGGGCGAGATACGCTATGAGGATGAGGACATCGTCAAGATGAGCCCCGGCCAGGTGCGCCAGATACGCGGCGCCAAGATATCCATCATCTTCCAGGACCCCATGACCAGCCTAAACCCCGTCTACACGGTGGAAAATCAGCTGACCGAGGGGATCAGGCTGCACACCAAGCGCAACCGCCAGCAGGCCAAGGAAAGGGCGCTGGAGATGCTGCAATTGGTGGGGGTCAACGAGCCGCACAAGCGCCTCAAGCAATACCCCTATCAGCTCTCCGGCGGCATGCGCCAAAGGGTGATGATCGCCATGGCCCTGGCCTGCGAGCCGGACATACTGATCGCAGATGAGCCGACGACGGCGCTGGATGTCACCATCCAGGCGCAGATACTGGAATTGATGCTGGAGCTCAAGGACAAGCTGGGCATGGCCATCATCATGATCACCCACGATCTGGGCGTCATCGCCGAGATGTGTGACGAGATCATCGTGATGTACGCCGGCCGCATCTGCGAGCGGGGCACCGCCAGCGAAATCTTCTACAACCCCAAGCACCAGTACACCAAGGGCCTGCTGCGCTCTATCCCCAAGATGACCACCACCAAGGAGCGCCTGACGCCCATCGCCGGCTCCCCGGTGGACCTGCTCAACATGCCCGCCGGCTGCGCCTTTGCCTCGCGCTGCGACAAGACCATGAAGATATGTCTGAGCCAGCAGCCAGAAGAGCTGCGCATCAACGACGAACACTACGCCTCCTGCTGGCTCAATGTCCATGAGCAGGTGGTGCCGGGCGCGCAAGGGGGAGAGGCCAATGGCTGAGCATCTGCTGGAAGTAAAGGATCTAAAGCAGCACTTCCCCATCAAGACCGGCATGTTCCAGACCACGATGCTCAAAGCGGTGGACGGTGTGTCCTTCACCATCGATGCGGGGGAGACCCTGGGCCTGGTGGGGGAGAGCGGCTGCGGCAAGACGACCGTAGGGCGCAGCCTGCTGCGGCTTTACACCCCCACTGCCGGCACCGTCAAGTACAAGGGTCAGGAAGTGACCCAGCAGAATATTCACGGCCTGCGCCGCGAGATGCAGGTGGTCTTCCAGGATCCCTATTCCTCGCTCAACCCCCGCATGACGGTGGGCGATATCGTGGGCGAGCCGCTGGATATCCACAAGCTGTGCAGCTCTGAGAAGGAGCGCGAGGAGAAGGTGGCCAGCCTGCTGCAGCTGGTGGGCCTCAACTCTGACCACAAGCGCCGCTATGCGCATGAGTTTTCCGGCGGCCAGCGTCAGCGCATCGGCATCGCCCGGGCGCTGGCGGTCGATCCCAGCTTCATCGTCTGTGATGAGCCAGTGTCGGCGCTGGATGTGTCGATACAGGCGCAGATCATCAATACATTCGAAGAATTGCAGCAGAAGCTGGGCCTGGCCTATCTGTTCATCGCCCATGACCTGCATGTGGTGCATCACATGAGCCGGCGCATAGCTGTCATGTATCTGGGTAGAATAGTTGAGATGGCCCTTGCCGATGAGATCATCAGCAGGCCGCGTCACCCCTATACCCGCTCACTGATCTCGGCCATCCCCATCGCCGATCCGATCCAGGCACGCCAGCGTCAGCGCATTGTGCTGGAGGGCGAGGTACCCAGCCCCATGAACCTGCCCGCCGGTTGCTCCTTCCAAACGCGCTGCGCCTACAAGACCGAGCGCTGCCTGCGGGAAGACCCGCAGCTGGAGGACCTGGGCAATGGTCATCTGGCTGCCTGCTTTAACCCCCAGGATTGAATCTCAGCCGGCAAAGCCGGTTAGGATAAACCATCACAAGGAGGACATACCATGAAACTACGGAAATTCCTGGCACTGGCCCTGGTTGCGCTGATGGCGCTGGGCACAGTCGGAACCGCGCTGGCTTCATCCGCGCCCGACTGGACCGAGTATGACGCCCTGATCGCCGAGATCAAGTCCACCACGGACTTCGTTCACCGCGAAAAGCTCATGCACCAGGCCGAGGACATCCTGATGGGCACCGCCGCCCTGGTTCCGATCTACTACTACAACGACATCTTCATGGCCAAGACCGATGTGCAGGGCTATTATTTCAACGCCTTTGGCACCAAGTTCTTTGACAAGGCCACCAAGGGCGATTCGCCCGTGCTCAAGCTGCAGCTGGCCAGCGAGCCGGACAAGCTGGACCCCGCGCTGAACTCCTCCGTTGATGGCGCCATCCTGGCCGCGGCCTCCTTTGGCGGGCTATACACCTACAACGAGAAGGGTGAGCTGGCCCCCAACTATGCCCAGAGCTACGAGATGAGTGAAGACGGCCTGACTTACACCTTCACCATGCGCGATGGCCTCAAGTGGTCCAACGGCGATGAGCTCAACGCCAAGGACTTTGAGTACTCCTGGAAGCGCGCCGTCGCCGCCGAGACTGCGGCCGACTACTCCTACATGTTCAACAGCATCAAGGGCTTCCCGGATGCGCTGGATGTCGTTGCCTCCGAAGATGGCAAGACCTTCACCGTTAACCTGAGCTCCCCCGTGGCCTACTTCCTGGATCTGGCCGCCTTCCCCACCTTCTTTGCGGTTCATCAGGCCACTGTTGAGAACGCTGTTGGCTACAAGGATGATGCTGGCAAGGTCATCAGCCCCGGCGCCTGGGCGCTGGAGGCCGGCTTTGTCTCCAGCGGCGCCTTCACGCTGACGGAGTGGAAGCACAACGAGTCCATGGTCTACACCAAGAACCCCAACTACTGGGATGCTGACAGCGTGAAGCTGGAGCGCCTGGAGCTGATGCTCAGCGCCGATGACGTCGCCGTGTTCACCGCCTATCAGGCTGGCGATCTGGACTTTATCGACACCGTGCCTCCGGATCAGATCAAGGGTCTCATCGGCACCGAGGAGTTCCACGTGATCGGCTCCCTGGGCACCTACTATGGCATCTTCAATGTCAAGTCCCCCCTGTTTGAGGGCATGACAGTCGAGCAGGCCGCTGCGCTGCGCAAGGCCGTCACCGTGCTGATTGACCGTCAGTACATCGTGGACTCCGTCGCCCAGAGCGGCCAGCAGACCGCCAACTCCTTCATCCCCGCCGGCATGCTGGATGGCCACGGCGGCGTGTTCAAGCAGGACGACGCTGACTTCACCTATCCTGTGGAGACTGGTTACTTCTCGCTCACCCCCAGCGTTGAGGCTGCGGTGGAGTACCTGAAGGAAGCCGGCCTGGAAGTGGGCGCTGACGGCAAGCTGGTCAAGCCCCTGTCCGTGACCTACATCTACAACACCTCCGCTGCCCACGGCGCCATCGGCGAGCTGATCCAGCAGGATCTGGCTCAGGTCGGCATCGAGGTCAAGCTGGAGAGCATGGAGTGGAACGTCTTCCTCAACGTGCGCAAGCAGGGCAACTTTGACTTTGCGCGCAACGGCTGGATCGCTGACGTCAACGAACCGATCAACATGCTGGAGATGTGGACCACCGATTCGGGCAACAACGACGCCCAGTTCGGCCGCTGATCCCTTAGCGTAAACCATGGGAGCCTTCCTTCGGGAGGGCTCCCTTTTTGTCTGCGTGAGATGTGACAGGATGGTGTATAATATATGTGAAGACTGACATTGGAGGTGCTGTGATGTATTTTCAACTGGATGTATGGACTATTCTGATGTTTGTGGCGCTGGGGCTGGGCCTGCTGGCGCAGTCCAGTGTGAAGCGCGCCTACGCCAAGTATTTGAAGGTACCCACCAGGCAGGGGCTGCCGGCCGAGCAGGTGGTCAGCCAGCTGCTGCGCGATCATGGCAATGACGCGGTGTTTGTGCAGCCCATTGATGGCGAGCTGACCGATCACTATGACCCGCGCAACAACACCCTCAGCCTGTCCACAGGCGTCTATGGTTCATCCAGCGTGGCGGCGCTGGCCATTGCGGCGCATGAGGCAGGCCACGCCATGCAGCGCAAGGAGGATTACGCGCCGCTGGCGCTGCGGGGCGTGATGGTGCCTGTGGTCAATATCGGCAGCAATCTGAGTGTGCCCATCGTGATCGCAGGGCTGATGTTTTCCATTCAGCCGCTGGTCTATGTGGGCATCGCGCTGTTTGCCATTGCTGTGGTCTTTGCGCTGATCACCCTGCCGGTCGAGTTTAATGCCAGTGCCAGGGCCATGCGGATGCTGACCCAGGGGGGCTATGTCACAGGGGAAGAGGAGCGGGGCGCCCGCAAGGTATTAAATGCCGCGGCCATGACCTATGTGGCCAGCGCCATCGGCGTGGTGGTGCAGCTGCTGCGGCTGATCGCGCTGTCCAGAGGTTCATCGCGCGACAGGCGCTGAAAAGCTGTCAGCCTCTCTTTTTGAAGATGACCAGCTTGCTGGCGAAGTAGTTGAAGATCACCACCAGCACATTGTTGAGCAACTTGGCCGCCTTATCGCCCATGAAGTTCAGGCAGAGCCGGAAGAGCAGCAGGTCAAAGAGCAGGTAGCTCAGCAGGCGGGCGGACACGAAGAGCAGGAACTCCCGCCAGGCGCTGGCCTGCTTCTCCTGACTTTGAAAGACAAAGCGCTTGTTGGTAAAGTAGGCGAAGATCACCGACAGCAGCCAGGCCAGGCCATTGCCGATGGTGGCATAGGTCTTGAACTGGGCACTGTCCGGCGCATAAGTGTATAACCCAAAGGCTGAGGTGATCGCCCAATAGAGGAACCAGTTGACCAGCGTGGTCAGCAGGCCGAAAAACACATAGCTGATGATTTCCCGAGCGCGGGCCTTGTCACTGAGCAGGGCCTTTATTTTGTCAATCACTTTGTTTCCTTCTTTCTGGGCCCATCGCCGTCGTCGCCCCGGGCATAGCTGGCGGCGAGTAGGCTCGCCATCGGCAGGGCCTTGGGCTGCATTTTATTGCGGGCGCTGAGGTAGTGCAGCTCTTGCTCATCATAGCTTTGCACGGTGATGTTCTGGTGCCGCGCCTGGCCAGCCTCCTCCATCAGCATCACGCGGATGGGCCGCTGGTGGCGCAGCGAGTAGTCCAGAAAGCGGCGCAGGGTGCTCATGACCCCACCTGATAGATGCTATAGTCGCCCCGCTCGTCGCTGTAGACCTGGGTGTAGAGCGATTGCAGCGCCGCCTCATCAATGGCCAGGTTGCCCCGCTCGTGGGGGCCCACCAATACATAGCTCACCTGATACTTGTCAAGGATGGCCTTTTCCCCTGCCGGATCGCGGTAGAATGCGCGGATATCCGCCTCCCGCTCCGTCAGGTCAAAGCCGTGGTAATACAGCCAGGTGCCGGGGCCGCAGACGATGCTGCGTCCGGACAGCGCGCTGATGGGGTTTAGGTGCTGAGTCCAGGTCATGAAGGTGCTGTGCGCGGGCGTCTGCTGCTCAGCATAGGCCGCGGCTGCCACGGCAGCGCTGCTGAAGGCCTGATAGTTGCTCAGGGTCTCCCGCAGGATGGACAGGCCACCCGACAGGAAGAAGCCAATGCAGCAAAGCAGCGCGATCAGCCTTCTGGCGCGCAGGCCCTTGAGCCTGTCATAGAGCTTGAAAGCATACTCGCTGATGGGGATGCAGCACAGCGCGTACCAGACATAGAGCAGCTTGTTGTTGTCGTACTCATTGGGCTGGAAGAGGATGAGTTCCGCCACCACAAAGATCACGAAGGCGCCTGTATAGATAAAGCGTGCCTTGCTGTCCCTTTCAAAGAGGCTGAAGATCAGCAGCAGGAAGGGTAGCCCGATGTTCTTGACATAAAACCACAGATAGCCGTCGCGCAGGCCGGCGCCGCCTGAGTTGTTGACCCAGTTGAACTGCAAGCGCAGGAAGCCCTGGCTGCTGGACTGCGCGAAGGTGAAGCCGATCAGCTGCGGCAGCGCCAGGGCCAGCGCCAGGCCGCCGTAGATTAGCCAGGGCGTGACAGCCCTGCGACGAACAAGGTCATAGATCAGCCAGCCCGCGCTGCACAGCCCCAGCGCCAGGAAGGAGTGGGTGTGCAGCAGGGGCAGGCCGCCTGCCATCAGCCCCAATAGGCCGAACTGGCGCAGGTCTTGCTTGTCCGTCTGCAGGCCGTCATAGAGCAGGTAGAGGCAGGGCAACAACACCGTCCAGCCGCCCAGGAAGGTGCGCTGGGGTACGAACATGTCGGCGATGACATTGCTCCAGCGCAGGTTGTAGGTGGTAAACTCGGCGTGGTTGACAGGCGTCTGATACCAGCCCTGCAGGATGGTCCGCAGCCTGTCAAGCCAAGTGCCCTGCTGCAGCTCATTCATGCCCGTCTGCCCCAGGCTCAGCCCCAGCATGTCAAAGCTGTACAGAAAGCCCAGGCCCCCATTGATAAACAGCAGCAGCGCCGCCAGCACTGCCGCCCTGCGGCTGCCCGCCATGCGCAGCGCCAGCAGCAAAAAGCCAGAAAAGACCAGCGCCATCATCAGCGTGCCCGGAATGATCAGCGCCAGCTGCAGGCTCAGCCCAAAGAGCATGAAGGAGGTCGACAGGCTGTCGGCCAGGAAGGGATAGGCCAGCCGCTCGCCTGGCAGTATGCTGTAGTCAACCGGGAAGCGCGCGCCGCGCAGCGAGGTGATGATGCCGGTATGCAGCGGCAGGTCACCATAGGTGCTCTGGCCCACATAGAGGCCATCGGCAGCTGGCCGCATGTTGTGCGTATACTGCAAATAGCCGCCCAGCAGCGTCAGCGGCAGCGCGATCAAAAGCAGCAGGCGCAGATCCTTGCTGTCCGCCTCCTCCCAGCCGCGCGGCGGGTGCGATCTGTCCCGCGCCAGCCAGGCAAGGGCGCAGAGCACCGCCAGCGGGATCAGCGCCAGGAGGTGGCCCTGGACATCAAAGCGCCCGACGAAGGCCGCCAGCGCCGGCAGCCACATCATCAACAGCAGCCCGAGGCTAAGCCCCAGCCACAGGCGGTAGAGCGTCCGCTGCA